>JAJXTT010000042.1 GCA_021783525.1 Pseudomonadota bacterium | reverse complement strand
GCATTCTATCGCATGCGGAATGCTAAAATGCAGGGCACAGTGCAACATTTGGAAGCATCATGGAAGACGTCAGGCAATACATGCAGTCCATCGGAAAACAGGCGCGCGCCGCATCGCGCCTGATGGCCCAGGCAGATACAAACGCCAAGAACAGTGCGCTACTCGCCATCGCGGATGCCATTCTGCACAGCAGCGCAACACTCGTCACCGAAAACAGCAAGGATGTCGCCGCGGCCAAAGCGAACGGCCTGGACGCCGCATCGGTAGACCGCCTCACCCTCACCGAAAAAACCATCGGAGGCATGGTCGAAGGCCTGCGTCAGATCGCGCAGTTGGCCGATCCCATCGGCGAGATCAGCGACATGAAGTATCGCCCCTCGGGCATCCAGGTCGGCAAGATGCGCGTGCCGCTCGGCGTCATCGGCATCATCTACGAATCGCGCCCCAACGTGACGGCGGACGCCGCAGGGCTGTGCCTGAAGTCCGGCAATGCCTGCATCCTGCGCGGCGGCTCGGAGGCGCTCCATTCCAACCAGGCCATCGCCGCCTGCGTCCGGGCCGGCCTGAAAGCCGCCGGCTTGCCGGAGACCGCGGTGCAAGTCGTCAATACGACCGACCGCGCCGCCGTGGGCGAACTCATCACCATGACGGCTTATGTGGATGTGATCGTGCCGCGCGGCGGCAAGGAATTGATCGAGCGCATCTCGAACGAAGCGCGCATCCCGGTGATCAAGCACCTGCACGGGGTATGCCATGTCTACATCGACGACGATGCCGATATCGCCAAGGCCATCCGCATCGCCGACAACGCCAAGACGCACCGCTACGGCGTGTGCAATGCGATGGAGACCCTGCTGGTGAACGCGAACGTCGCGGCGAAGGTACTGCCCGAGCTGTGCAAGATCTATCTGGACAAGGGCGTGGAACTGCGCGGAGACGACGCGTCGCGCAAACTCGTTCCGCAGATGAAAGCCGCAACCGAAGAGGATTGGCACACGGAATATCTTGCGCCCATCCTCAGCATCCGCGTGGTCGCCGACCTTGATGCGGCCATCGCGCATATCGACACCTACGGTTCGCAGCATACCGACAGCATCGTGACGGAGAACTACACCAAGGCGATGCGCTTCCTGCGCGAAGTAGATTCCAGCAGCGTCATGGTCAATGCCTCGACACGCTTTGCCGACGGTTTCGAGTACGGCCTGGGCGCCGAGATCGGGATTTCCACCGACAAGATCCATGCGCGCGGGCCGGTAGGATTGGAAGGATTGACTTCGCAGAAGTACATTGTGCTCGGCAACGGGCAGGTCAGAGTCTGATAAAAAGAGAGAACACTATGAGCCAAACCATCGAAATCAAAGTCCCGGACATCGGCAACTTCAAGAATGTCGCCGTCATCGAAATCTCGGTAAAAGCGGGTGAGCAGGTTGCAAAGGAGCAAGCGCTCGTTTCGCTGGAGACCGACAAGGCCACGGTCGATGTGCCCTCCCCGGCTGCCGGCGTGGTGAAACAGATCAAGATCAAGGTGGGCGACAAGGTCAGCGAGGGCTCGGTGATTCTGACGCTGGAAACGCAGGATTCAGGAACTGGGAATTCGGATTTGGCTAAACCGGCAGCGCCTGCCCCACAAGCCACCGCTGCGGCCCCGACCAAATCCCAAATCCAAAATCCCAAATCCTCGGCTATAGGCGATATCCATGCCGAAGTCGTCGTGCTCGGTGCAGGCCCCGGCGGCTACACCGCGGCATTCCGCGCGGCCGACCTCGGCAAGCAGGTCGTACTGATCGAAAAGGAATCGGCGCTCGGCGGCGTGTGCCTCAACGTCGGCTGCATCCCGTCCAAGGCGCTATTGCATGTCGCAAAGGTCATCACGGAAGCGGAAGAAGTCGGCCATCACGGCGTGACTTTCGGCAAGCCGAAGATCGACATCGACGGCATCCGCGCCTGGAAGGAGAGCGTGATCTCCAAATCCACCGGCGGCCTCGCCGGATTGGCCAAGCAACGCAAGGTGCAGGTGCTGAACGGCACCGCGAAATTCGCCTCGCCCAACAGCCTTGAAGTAGCGACTGCGGAAGGCAAGAAGGTCGTCACGTTCGACAACGCGATCGTCGCCGCCGGTTCCAGCGTGGCGCGCATCCCCGGCTTCCCCTACGACGATCCGCGCATGATCGACTCCACCGGCGCCCTCGCATTGAAGGATATCCCGAAGCGCATGCTGGTCATCGGCGGCGGCATCATCGGCCTGGAAATGGCAACGGTGTATGACGCACTCGGCTCAAAGATCACCGTGGTCGAATTGATGGACCAGCTGATGCCGGGCGCGGACAAGGATTTGGTCAAGCCGCTGCACGCGCGCATCGCCAAGCGCTACGAATCCATCATGCTGAAGACCAAGGTCACGAAGATCGAGGCGACCAAGGCCGGCCTGAAGGTCACCTTCGAAGGCGAACAGGCGCCCGCGGAAGCCCAGGTCTACGACAAGGTGCTGATGGCCGTGGGCCGCCGTCCGAACGGGCGCGAAATCAACGCAGAAGCGGCGGGCCTGACGGTGAACGAGCGCGGTTTCATCCCGGTGGACAAACAGCAACGCACCAATGTGCCGCACATCTTCGCCATCGGCGACATCGTCGGCGACCCGATGCTGGCACACAAGGCAGTGCATGAAGGCAAGGTCGCGGCGGAGAACATCGCCGGACACAAGGCCTTCTTCGAACCGATGACAATTCCTTCCGTGGCCTATACCGATCCCGAAGTGGCGTGGATGGGATTGACCGAAACTCAGGCGCAGGCGAAAGGCGTCGCTTACGAAAAAGCCTCCTTCCCGTGGATGGCCTCCGGCCGCGCAGGCTCGGTGGGTCGCCCCGAAGGGATAACCAAAGTGCTGCTCGATCCGTCATCGCGCCGCATCCTCGGCATGGGCATCGTCGGCGTGAATGCCGGCGAGCTGATCGCCGAAGGCGTGCTGGCCCTGGAGATGGGCGCGGACATGGAAGACATCGGCCTTACCATCCACCCGCACCCGACGTTGTCCGAAACGCTGTGCTTCGCGGCCGAAATGGCGGAAGGCACGATCACCGACCTGCTGGCACCGAAGAAGAAGCACTGACCTTCCGCGCCTTGCGCCCATCCCCGCGCCGGGGATGGGCGTTTCCATTTCATGAGATTACCCATGCGCTGCCTGCTGCGATCCCGGGCGCATTTGAAGTTCGCCGAAAATATTGGTAGCCTTACCAAACCGAGGCAACTTCCGGGTGGATAGATGGGCATCAGGGAAGACATTCTGATCGCAGGCTCGACGTTGTTGCGCGAGAAGGGCGTGGCTGTGCTGACGCAGCCGCAGATCGCGCGGGCGGCCCATATCAAGCAAAGCCACCTGACCTATTATTTCCCGACTCGCGCCGATCTTTTACTGGCGATCGCCGAGTTCACGATCTTCAGCGCGATGGACAATGTGGCCGTGCAGTTGCAGGCTAAGCCGCAGGGCAAGACGCTGGCGGATGCCGTATCGAAGATCATGATCGAAGGCTTTCCGCCACGCGTGTTTATCGGCCTGATCGTCGCCGCCGACAGCGACCCCGATATCCGCAGACTGCTGCGCAAGCTGATCCGGCATGTGCGTACTGCAATTCAGCATCTGCTGCAACAGGCCGGCATCGCGGCAGACGATGAGGCGGCGCGGTTGTTTCACGCCGCCATCATCGGTCTGGCCGTCATGCATCTGGCCCGGCTGAACAAGGAATCAGCAAATGAAGTGCGCGAGGGCGTAGCCACCCTGATTCGCGTGCTCACCCCGAAAACGCCGAAACGGGCACGATCATGAATATACTGCCGCTCAATGCACTGCTGCGATTTTCGGACTCGGCAGAGGCCACAGGACCAAGACCATGAAAAAGAAAATCCTCCTTCTCCTTGTCGCTGCGATTGTGCTCGGCGCATCCGGCGCCGCGTATTTTGGCAGCCACCGTGCCACAAACGGCGACACGCTGACGCTCTACGGCAACGTCGACATCAGGCAGGTCCAGCTTGCCTTCAACGGGTCCGAACGCATCGCGAAGATGCTGGTGAAGGAAGGCGATCCCGTCAAAAAGGGCCAGCTGCTGGCGACGCTGGATACAGAAACGCTGCGGCAGAAAGTCCGCAAGGCCGAGGCCGACAGGGAGGCCGCGCGCGTCGCCGCGGTCAATGCGGCAAACACTTACCGGCGAACCAGAATGCTGGTCGACAGACGCTTCGTGGCGCAGCAGCAGGCGGACGATGCGCGTACCGCAGCCGATGCGGCACAGGCCGGACTTCACGCCGCACAGGCCAGCCTGGAACTGGCGCGCAAGGCGCTGGTCGATGCCTCGCTCTACTCGCCCGACAATGGCGTGATCCAGGAACGCATCCTCGAGCCGGGCGACATGGCTACACCGCAGCTCGCGGTCTACACGCTCGCGATGACGGACCCGCTCTGGGTGCGCGTCTATCTGAAGGAAAGCGATCTCGGCAAGATCAGGCCGGGCATGCGCGCCCAAGTGGCCACCGACAGCTACCCGGATAAGCGTTACAGCGCCTGGCTGGGCTATATCTCGCCGACCGCGGAATTCACGCCGAAATCGGTCGAGACCACCGAGGTGCGCAGCAGCCTGGTCTACCAGGCGCGCATCTTCGTCTGCAATCCGCAAGGCGAATTGCGCCTCGGCATGCCGGCAACGGTAACGATTGCGCTGGTTCAACCCGCCCCCACGGACAACGAGCATTGCCGGAATCCGTGAGGTCGGCGTGAACGCGGCCAAGCACGAGACGGCGTCATCCACTTCCGCAAGCCCGGGCGGCGGGATCGCCCTGGTCGTAAAACAACTCTCCAAATCCTTCCTCGTCGGCAAACGCAGGATACAGGCGCTGCATGACGTCAACTTCAGCGTGCGCCACGGCGTGGTCACCGGCCTGGTCGGCCCCGACGCGGCCGGCAAGACCACGCTGATGCGCCTTGCCGCCGGGCTGCTGGTGCCGGACAGCGGCGCCATCAGCGTGCTCGGCATGGATGCCGCCACGCAGTCGCTCGCGGTGCAAGGCGCCATCGGTTACATGCCGCAGCGCTTCGGCCTGTACGAGGACCTTACCGTTCAGGAGAACCTCGACCTCTACGCCGACCTGCAGGGCGTGCCGGAAGCGGCGCGCGCGGAGCGTTACCGCGAACTCATGCACATGGCCGGGCTTGAGCCGTTTGCCAGGCGGCTGGCCGGCCAGCTTTCCGGCGGCATGAAGCAGAAACTCGGCCTCGCCTGCGCGCTGGTGCGACAGCCTCCGCTGTTGCTGCTCGACGAACCCACGGTCGGAGTCGACCCGCTGTCGCGCCGCGAGCTGTGGGACATCGTCTATCGCCTGGTGCGCGAGCAGGGCACCAGCGTGCTGCTCACCACCGCCTATCTCGACGAAGCGGAGCGCTGCGACGACGTGGTACTGCTGCACGAAGGCCGGCTGCTGGATCGGGGCGAGCCCGCCGTGCTGCGTGAAGCCATGCGCGGCCGCACCTACCGCGTCACGGTGGCCGGCATGGACAAGCGCGTGCTGCAGAACCGCATCGCACAGGCGCCGGGCGCGATGGATGCGCTGATCCAGGGCGACCACGTGCGCGTGGTGATGGAAAGCGATGCGCCTGTCGACTTCGCCGCGCTATGCCCTGCCGCGGCCGGCATCGAGGCGGCAGCGGTGGCGCCGCGTTTCGAGGACAGTTTCGTCGCCCTGATCAAGGCGAAGGCTCGTGGCGATGAAGATTCGTCCGCACAGATGACAGCCACCACCACATCCCCTCTCCTTGCCAGGGGGACTGCGGAAGGGTCGGCGCAAAGCGGCGGAGTACCCGCCGGCGTACGCCTTGCGGGTGTAGCCAGGGAGAGGGTTGATACGAATCAAGTTCAGCATATCCCCCCTCTCCCCGCGGGGGAGAGGGGACAAGACCAGTTCGCCAGGCCGGTCATCGAAGTCAGCAAGCTGCAGCGCCGCTTCGGC
Organism: Pseudomonadota bacterium; assembly: GCA_021783525.1. Lineage (GTDB taxonomy): Bacteria > Pseudomonadota > Gammaproteobacteria > Burkholderiales > Gallionellaceae > Sideroxyarcus. Next base: position 3,662 of record JAJXTT010000042.1, on the reverse strand, counting down.
AGTTTCTATGCGGTGAACGACATCAGTTTCGCGGTCAGCCGGGGCGAGGTGTTCGGGCTGCTCGGCGCGAACGGCGCGGGCAAGTCCACCACCTTCCGCATGCTGTGCGGCCTGTTGCCGCCGAGCGGCGGCACGCTGCGCGTCGCGGGCGCCGACCTGCGCCATGCCGCGGCGGCGGCACGCGCGCGCATCGGCTACATGTCGCAGAAGTTCTCGCTGTACGGAAATCTCAGCGTGGCCGAAAATTTGCAGTTTTTCAGCAGCGCCTACGACCTGTCCGGCACGCGCCGGAAGCAGCGCATCGACTGGGCGCTGCAGGAATTCGAATTGTCTTCCATGGCCGACCTGACCAGCGGCGACCTGTCGCTAGGCTACAAGCAGCGCCTTGCCCTCGCCTGCGCGCTGATGCACGAGCCGGATATCCTGTTCCTCGACGAACCCACTTCCGGCGTCGACCCGCTGGCGCGGCGCGAATTCTGGTCGCGCATCAATGCGCTCGCCGGACAGGGCGTGACCATCATGGTCACCACGCATTTCATGGAGGAAGCGGAATATTGCGACCGGCTCGCCATCATGGCGGCGGGCGAGATCCTGACCATGGGGACGCCGGGCAGCATCAAGGCGCAGGCGCGTACCGCAGCGCAGCCCGAACCAACGATGGAAGACGCTTTCGTCGGCCTCATCATGGCGCACGAACATCGGGAGGCGGCGGCATGATGACTCATGGCGATAGAAACCGTAGCGAGCGAGCCGGCTCCAGCCGCATGCGGCTGCGCGGGCTGATCCGCAAGGAATTCCTGCAGATCGTGCGCGACCCCAGCAGTATCGCGATCGCCTTCCTGATGCCAATCTTCCTGCTGCTGCTGTTCGGCTACGGCGTATCGCTGGATTCCGAGCACATCCCGCTCGCGCTGGTGGTGGAACAACCGAATTCGGATACCGCCGACTTCACCGCCGAATTCGATCATTCGAAATATTTCGTGACGTCATACTATGCCAGCACGCGCGACGCCGAACAGGCCATGATGGCCGGACGCGTCAATGCCATCGTGGTGCTGCGCCGGGACTTCGCCAGCACGCTGCGCCGGAGCGATGGCGCACCTGTCCAGCTCATCGTCAACGGCGTGGACGCGAACACGGGGCGCATCATCTCCGGCTACGTGCGGGGCGCGTGGGGCAGCTGGCTGGCGCATTCGGCGCAGAAACGCGGCGAGGTTCTGCGGGTGCCGGTGCAGATGGAGCAGCGCGTGTGGTTCAACAGCGAATTGCGCAGCCGCAACTTCCTCGTGCCGGGACTGGTCGCGGTCATCATGACGCTGATCGGCGCCTTGCTGACCGCGATGGTGATGTCGCGCGAATGGGAGCGCGGCACGATGGAGGCGCTGCTCGTCACGCCGCTGTCGATGCGCGAGGTGATCATCGGCAAACTGCTGCCCTATTTCATCCTCGGCATGGGCGGCCTCGTGCTGGCCGTCGGCATGTCGCTGTTCCTGTTCGAAGTGCCGCTGCGCGGGTCGCTCTGGGTGTTGTTCGCGGCGTCCGCACTGTTCCTCGTCACCGCGCTGAGCATGGGACTGCTGATCTCGACCGTGGCGCGCAGCCAGTTCGTCGCCGGGCTGATCGCGCTGATCGCAACGTTCCTGCCTGCCTTCCTGCTTTCCGGTTTCATCTTCGACATCGGCAGCATGCCCGCTGTGGTCCAGGCCATCACCCATATCGTCGCCGCGCGCTACTACGTCGCCATCCTGCAGACGGTGTTCCTGGCGGGCAATGTGTGGGGCGTGATCCTGCCGAACGCGCTGGCACTTGCAGCGCTGGCGGCGGTGTTCCTCGGCCTGACCTGGCGCAATGCGCGCAAGAGACTGGAGTAACGAGATGTTCGGACGCATATTCGCACTGGTGTTGAAGGAATTCCTGGCGTTGCTGAAAGACAAGCGCACGCGTCTGGTGCTCATCGGCCCGCCGCTGATCCAGCTGATGGTGTTCGGCTACGCGGCGACGTTCGACCTGAAGAACGTGCCGTACGCGGTGTACAACGAGGACCGCGGCTCCGCCGCGCGCGAACTGTTCGCCGACTTCGACGGCGCGACGAGCTTCACCCCGGTGGCGCAGATCACGCACGAGAGCGAGATTGCGCCTCTCGTCGACGGCAAGCAGGTGCTGATGGTGATCCACGCCGGGTCCAATTTCAGCGCCGAACTGGCGGCCGGACGGCCTGCACCGCTGCAGGTGATCGTCGACGGGCGCAATTCCAACACCGCCATGCTCGCGATCAACGACGCCAGCGTGATCGTGGATCGTTTCAATACGGCCTGGGCGCAAAGCCATGGCGGCGCCGCGGCGCCCGCGCACATCGAGATGCGGGCCTGGTTCAACCCCAACCTGGAAAGCCGCTGGTTCTTCCTGCCCGGCATCGTCGGCATCCTGACCTTGCTGCTCACCATGCTGGTCACCGCGCTGTCGGTCGCGCGCGAACGCGAGCAGGGCACGTTCGACCAGTTGCTGGTCACGCCGTTGCGGCCTGTGGAGATCCTGATCGGCAAGACCCTGCCGGGATTCCTGATCGGTATGGCGGAGGCCAGCTTGATCATGCTGGCGGCGGTGTTCTGGTTCAAGGTGCCGCTGCTGGGCAGCCTGCTGACGCTCTATACCGGGATCGCGCTGTTCCTGCTCTCGGGCGTCGGCGTGGGGCTGATGATCTCGTCATTCGCTGCGACCCAGCAGCAGGGCTTGCTGGGCGCGTTCATCTTCATGGTACCGGCCATCATCCTGTCCGGCTTTGCCACGCCGATACGCAACATGCCGGTGCTGGTGCAGGACATCACGCTGCTCAATCCGATGCGCTATTTCCTGCTGGTGCTGCGCGGCGTATTCCTCGAGGGCATGCCGTTCCACCTGCTGATCCCGCAGTTCTGGCCGATGGCGCTGATCGGCGTGACCGCGTTCGGCATCGCCGGCTGGCTGTTCCGGCACCGCATGTACTGACTGGATGCATGCTCGACTATAATCGATGACCCTTCTTGTTCATCGCCGCCGTACCGGGCCCCGGATTGAAGACTTTCCACTGCCCCCTGGACCCGCCATTTGGACACTCTGAATTCCATCGTCACCAGCGACATCAGTCTGTGGGGGCTGTTCATCAGCAGCTTCCTCGCAGCGACACTGTTGCCAGGCGGGTCCGAAGCCGTGCTGTTTGGCGTGCTGAAACTGCATCCTGAATTGTTCTGGCCTGCTCTGCTGGTGGGCACTCTCGGCAACACACTGGGCGGCATGGTCACCTTCGGCATGGGATGGATGCTGCCGCAGACGCAACAACTCAAACATGTGGAAAGGGTGCGGCGGTACGGCACGCCCGCGCTGATGTTCGCCTGGGTGCCGCTGGTCGGCGACGCGCTCTGCCTCGCCGCGGGCTGGCTGCGCCTCAACTGGTGGAAGGCGGCACTGTTCATTGCCGTCGGGAAATTCGCGCGCTATTGGGTGATCGCGCAATTCACGCATTTTTGACCCAGCAGGATATAACCATACTTCAGTGCGCGGAAACGTCGATTGCTCGTTGCAACCGCCACGCTTACAGAATACATTCCCGCCATGCACACAAAATTGACTTTAATGGATAAGCGCCTGACCCCCACCAGCATCGCCTTGTCCTACGCAGTATTTGC
>JAJXTT010000041.1 GCA_021783525.1 Pseudomonadota bacterium | reverse complement strand
CTGATTGGCGATGGTGACCGAAGGAATATCCAGCCTCAGATCCGTAATGTTGCCTGCGCCTGTCACCCAGAGGTGATAATTATTGGCCAGCACTTCATTGTAGAGAGTGGTGCCCGACACGTTTTGCGCCAGGAGTGTGGCAGCCTGCAGCGCGGGTGACGCAGCCGTGGGTGAATAAGCATCGCTAAGCGCGCTCACCGGAGCCATGTAAACGTCCAGGTTCCCGGCATCTGCCGACAAGTCGGCGATGCGTATCTGACCGTCGCCGGCCAGGGGCGCGGGTTCGTTATCGGTGAACTGGACCAGATGCAGGCTTTGATCTGACGTGTAAGCGACCAGCGTGTAGGGCACCGTCGCTGCGAACGAGAAGTTGGTTTCTGCGGACGGGACTCCGCTGGCGACCAGCGCGATGGGATAAGTACCCGAGGTAATGGTGGCATTGGCGCTGGCAGTGCCGGGCGCAACAGATGTCGCAAGCTGGGTACCGCCGGTGACCATGCTTAACGTGCTGTTCGTGCCATTTACCAGGCGCACTGTATTCGTCGTGCTGACGGCCGCACTGCCGCCACCGCCAAAGCAGCCCTGAAGCAGGGTCAGTATCATCAGGAGCGGCAAGAATATCGATAGTTGTTTCACTTTTTCTCCATTTCAATTTTTTTACGTGGCGGCTCGGACGCGCCCGATTTGACCGTTACCGGCATCCCCGAACGCCGCGATTTTATCACCCGAGCGGGTCCCGCGTATTTTTCCATCTGCCTGGTTTTTGAAACAAACCGGATACAAACCTGATAAAAAGGGATTTGTGGTTAGTCGGCGTACAGGTTCAATCCGCCCGCACCTACTGCAGAATAGTCATAGAGAGCGCCGGTCGTAATTGCATTGATGGATTGGGCCGTAACTTGCGGCGAAACTTGCGTCCAGATCGCCCCTCCGTTGCCAGTAAGAGTGCTGGGGTTCGAATAATATTCGCTGTAGTAGATGTTGCCATCGGATCCTACCGCCATGAAGCGGCGATAAGCGGTATAAGTGACTGAATTCAAGTTGCTTGTGTTTGGAATGGTTGTTGAAGTCTGCTGAGTCCAGGTAATTCCGTCTTCGCTTGTCAGAACTGCTCCGCTGCTTCCAACTGCAACGAATACGCCGTACCCGTTTGCATCAAGTCCGCCATAGGTCACCCCCTTGAGGTCAATGGTAGGCAAAGGAGAGTTGGCGGCTCGGTACCAAGTGACCCCATCCGTACTGTAGAGCAATGTGCCTGCCGCCCCGACTGCGACATAGGTGCCAGTAGTACCTTTGGCCACTCCATAAGCTAATCCATACAGGGAGTAGCTCGTGGGAGACGAATCCGTTGTCCAAGTTGTTCCGCTATTATTCGTGGTTATGATAGTGCCGTTGGCGCCGGCCGCGACGACAAGTGCATTGCCGTTAGTGATTGCATAGAGGGTGTTGTTCGTGCCACTGTTCTGCTGAGTCCATGCGGGCTGACCAGGCGAAAGAGACATCACATTTCCGGTTGCACCTACGCCCAAAAAGACGGCGCCGTTAAAAGCCACCGCGTAAAAATCTGTTGGGTTTTGATTACTCAAAGCGTTCCAGACATTTCCGTCGAGACTGTAAAACGAGGAACCGCCTACTCCGGTGGCCACAAACCAGCCCGCTCCGTAAGCTACGCCGCGCAGATCATTGGTGCCCGCATTCAGCCCAGTGTTCCACGTATTACCTGCCAGCCGGGGTGTGGCTTCTATTGCGGGAGAACCCGGTCCTCCGGGCCCACCGTTGATTCTTCCGTTGACGGTGAAGGAATATTGCACTCCGTTGGTCAACGGTACGGTTCCATAGGTTCCGTAAATCCCGGGCAATGAAGAGACTACCTGAGGTGAAGTCGCATAGAGCGTCGTACCGCAAGCTGGCATGGAGGAACAGTTCGTCGGAGTAACGCCGGCTCCGGCCGCCGTAAATACCCAATACGTGACACCGGGGATCGAGTCCCACGTCACGACAACCCGGCTGTCTTTGGCTACGACAGCAACATTGGTAGGCTGGGGAGCTGAGGAGGCGCCTGCCCCGAAGCAACCTGCAAGGGACATGGTAACCAATGCCACCATAATGAATCCAAAGAATCTTTTCATTTCACGATAACTCACAATAAGGCCTGGCAATCAAGGCCTGAAAAAAGCAAAGGCGCATTTTAGACCAACGGGGTGAGACCTGCCCATAACTTTAATGTCATCTCTGTCCTGCCTTTGCGCACAGCCCCTGATTTTGGCGTGCTCGCACGGGCAGACCATCCATAAGTCTGCCAGTTCAATCGGGCCGGAGAAACCAGCGTCAGTCTATTCCCCCAGATTCATCCTGCGCATGTAGTGGCAGGTGTAGCCGCTGGGATGCTTGATCAGGTATTTCTGATGATATTCCTCAGCGCGGTAAAACGCTTTGAAAGGCACGACTTCGGTGATCACTTTTGCTTTCCAGTCGCCCGATGCATCGACGGTCTTGATGACTTCCTCGGCGGTATCTCTTTGCGCGTCGTCGAGATAGAAGATGGCGGAGCGGTATTGCATGCCGATGTCGTTGCCTTGCCGGTTGCGCGTGGTAGGGTTGTGCATGCGGAAGAACTCGAACAGCAGGTGGCGATAACTGACCTTGTCGGGGTCGAACACGATCTTCAGTGATTCGGCATGGCCGCTGTTTCCGGTCTTCACGATTTCATAGGTGGCATTCGGTGTATCACCACCGGTGTAGCCGACCTCAGTCTCCAGCACGCCGGGAATCAGTCTCACCAGTTCTTCCATTCCCCAGAAGCAGCCGCCGGAGAGGTAGGCGGTTTCAGTAGTGTCGGTCATTGCTTCTCCTTGTACTCGTGGTGTTGCCGATTGATCTGCTGCAGGCGCGATATCCAGCGGGGATCGCGTCGCATGAGAGTCACCGCAACGCGCGCCGTTCCTTTTTCATGGCCATTGCGGCTTCGCGCATGCTGTCTTTTTCGCGTTCGGTTGCCCGTTTGTGGTTGCGGCCGCTCGCGTTGCGAGCTTAACATTCGGTGCGCTCAAATTAGCCTGCGCCGCAAACGGTCAATCCTTCAGCGCCGTTCCTTTTTCATGGCCATTGCGGCTTCACGCTTGCTGTCCTTCTCACGTTCAGTTGCCCGTTTGTGGCTACGGCCGCTCGCGTTGCGAGCTTAACATTCGCTGCGCTCAAATTAGCCTGTGCCGCAAACGGTCAATCCTTCAGCGCCGTTCCTTTTTCATGGCCATTGCAGCTTCACGCTTGCTGTCCTTCTCACGTTCAGTTGCCCGTTTGTCATGCTCCTTCTTTCCCTTGGCCAGGCCGATTTCCAGTTTGACGTGGCTGCCCTTGTAGTGCATGTCCAGCGGCATGATGGTGTAGCCAGCGCGTTGCACTTTGCCGATGAGTTTGTCGATTTCATGCTTATGCATCAACAGCTTGCGAGTGCGAACTGGGTCGGGGTGGATGTGGGTGGAGGCATTCAGCAGGGGACTGATGTGGGAGCCGAACAGGTACAGCGCGCCGTCCATGATGGTGACGTAGGCTTCCTTGAGCTGCGCGCGTCCGGCGCGGATCGCTTTTACTTCCCAGCCTTCCAGCATGATGCCGGCTTCATGCTTTTCTTCGATGAAGTACTCGTGGTAGGCCTTTTTGTTCTGAATGATGCTCATGTAAAGATGTGTTTTGCTTGATGTTGCGATATTCTACCAGCCTTTGATTGGCGGCTCGGTAAAGCATGGCACTGGTAGAAAAAACGGTATTGGTTCCGCACACGGCGGAGCAGATGTTCAAGCTGGTGGACGGAGTGGAAGATTACCCGCAGTTCATGCCCTGGTGCGGCGGGGCCACCGTCAATGAGATGCATGGCACGACGATGCACGCCACGTTGCATATCGACTACCACCATATCAGGCAGCATTTCAGCACCAAAAATCAGCGCACTCCGCCGCACCAAATCGACATTGCCCTGATGGACGGTCCGTTCAGGCATCTCGAAGGAAGTTGGCGATTCATCCCCTTGAGCGACGAAGCCTGTAAAATAGAGTTCCGCCTGCATTACGAGTTCTCCAATAAATTGCTTGAGAAGCTGGTGGGGCCGGTGTTTCACCATATCGCCAACAGTTTCGTGGATGCCTTTATCCACCGTGCAGACAAGGTTTATGTGAAAAATGAGTGAAGAAAAGATATACGTGGAGCTGGTCTATGCCTTGCCTGCCGAGCAGATACTGCTTAAATCGGAAGTGCCAAAAGGCACGACGATCGCGGAGGCCATCAAGCTTTCCGGCATTCTGGACAAGTTTCCCGAGATCGATCTCGAAAAAGGCAAATTCGGCATCTTCGGCAAATTGAGCAAGATTGACACCGTGCTGCGCGAGAAGGACCGCGTCGAAATATATCGCCCACTGATAGCCGATCCGAAAGAAGTGCGCCGCAAGCGCGCCGAAGAGGGCAAAGTCATGAAAAAGGGCGGCGGTGACCTCTGATGCTGGACTACGACCTGCATTGCCATTCAAACGTCTCGGACGGCACACTGACACCAGCAGAGCTGGTGATGCGCGCCGCCGGACGCGAAGTCAGGGTGCTGTCCCTGACCGATCACGATGACGTGGCAGGCCTGCCGGAAGCCGCCAGGGTTGCCGCACAACACGGCATCGAATTCGTCAATGGCGTCGAGATTTCGGTTACCTGGCGCAAGCACACCCTGCATATCGTCGGCTTGCACATCGATCCCCAAAATGCAGCGTTGACTGAAGGCCTGCGCGGCATACGCAGCGGACGCAGACATCGTGCCGAACTGATGGCGGAATCGATGGCACGCTCCGGTATCGGTGGTGTGCTGGAAGGTGCTTTACGCTATGCCTCCAATCCGGACATGATCGGGCGTACCCATTTTGCGCGTTATCTGGTCGAAGCAGGACACTGCAAGGACGTGCGCAGCGTCTTCAATCGCTACCTGGTCAAAGGCAAGCCGGGATACGTTCCGCATACCTGGGCGGACCTGAAGGATGCGATCTCGTGGATCAAGGGCAGCGGGGGGGTCGCCGTCCTGGCGCACCCGGGCCGTTATACTGCCGGACGCAATGCGATGGGCAAGACGACCTTGCTCGAACTGCTGAAGGAATTTGTCGAACTGGGCGGGCGGGGCATCGAAGTGGTGAGCGGCAGTCATACACCGCCGCAGTATGCCGAATTCGCGCGTTATGCCAAGGAATTCGATCTGTTGTGTTCCTGCGGCTCGGATTTTCACGGGCCGGAAGAGAGCTACCGCGATCTCGGGCGATTGCCGGATTTTCCGTTGGAGTGCCGCCCGGTGTGGACGCTCTGGGAAGGAACTGCAGCTTAATTTATGGCGCAATTCTTTTCCATGCACCCGGACAATCCCCAGCCGCGCCTGATCAAACAGGCGGCGGAGATGCTGCGCAACGGTGCGGTGATTGTCTATCCAACCGATTCCGGCTACGCCATCGGCTGCCATCTGGACGATAAAGAGGCAGTCGCACGCATACGCCAGATACGCGGGCTGGACGAAAAACACCTGATGACCCTGGTGTGCCGTGACCTGTCGGAACTGGCGCACTATGCAAAGGTGGACAACGCGCAGTTCAGGCTGTTGAAGAACAATACGCCGGGCAGTTACACGTTCATTCTGGAAGCGACCAAGGAAGTTCCGCGTCGCTTGCAGCATCCCAAACGAAGCACGATAGGCTTGCGCATACCGGATCATCCGGTTGCGCTGGCTTTGCTGGAAGAGCTGGGCGAACCGCTGCTCAGTTCCACGCTGATCCTGCCGGGGGCAGATCAGCCGTTGACCGATGTGGCGGAGATACGCGAACATCTGGAGAAACTCGTCGAGCTGGTGATGGAAGGCGGAACGGTTGGCGCCGAGTCGTCCACGGTGATCGACCTGACAGGCGATATGCCGGTATTGGTGCGGCGCGGCAAGGGGCCGATCGCACATTTGGGAATAGAGGAATAAATGAACTTCGACGCATTGATCCAGACCATCGCGCTTGCGGCCATACCCGTGCTGTTCGCCATCACCTTGCACGAGGCGGCGCACGGCTATGCGGCACGCCACTTCGGCGATATGACGGCATACGCGCAGGGCCGTATTTCGCTCAATCCCCTGCGCCATATCGATCCGGTCGGTACGATTCTGCTGCCACTGTTGACGCTGTTTGTGGGAGGCATCCTGTTCGGTTGGGCCAAGCCGGTTCCGGTCAACTTCTCGGCCTTGCGCCATCCCAAGAAGGACATGTTGTGGGTGGCGCTGGCCGGTCCCGCTGCGAACCTTGTCATGGCGCTGTTCTGGGGGGCGATGTTCAAGGTGGCTTTGAGCATGCCCGGCAGCTATTTTGCCGAGCCTCTGTTAGGCATGGCGCAGTTCGGAGTTACAATCAACGCCATTCTGCTGGTGCTGAACCTGTTGCCGTTGCCTCCGCTGGACGGCGGACGCGTTGCAATAAGCCTGCTGCCGCACAGGCAGGCTTTCCAGTTGGCGAAAATCGAGCCGTACGGAATGGTCATCCTGATCGTGCTGGCCGTGGTGCCGCTTGGAGGCCAGCCGGTTCTGAGCTGGATACTCTCGCCGCTGGTGAGCTCATTCATCCGCATGATCGAAACGATTTTTTAATATCAAACAGAAATATGTTCGCTGATCGAGTTTTATCCGGAATGCGCCCCACGGGCAGTCTGCACCTGGGGCATTACCATGGCGTGTTGAAGAACTGGGTGGAAATGCAGCACCAGTTCGAATGCCTGTTCTTCGTGGCCGACTGGCATGCGTTGACCACGCACTACGACACCCCGCAAATCATCGAGCAGAACGTGTGGGACATGGTCATAGACTGGCTCGGGGCTGGCGTCGATCCGGCACAGGCGACGCTGTTCATCCAGTCGCGCGTGCCGGAGCATGCCGAACTCCATCTGCTGCTGTCCATGATCACGCCGCTGGGGTGGCTGGAACGCATGCCGACGTACAAGGACCAGCAGGAAAAATTGACCAGCAAGGATCTCTCCACGTATGGCTTCCTGGGATATCCGCTGCTGATGAGCTCGGACGTCCTGATCTATCGGGCAACCCAGGTGCCGGTCGGAGAAGACCAGGTACCGCACATCGAATTCACCCGCGAATTGGCGCGCCGCTTCAACCACATCTACGGACGCGAGGCAGGGTTCGAAGAAAAGGCTGAAGCCGCGATCAAAAAGCTGGGTGGCAAGAAGGCCAAACTGTACAGGGAATTGCGTACGCGCTTTCAGGAGCAGGGCGACAGCGAAGCCCTGGAGTCCGCCAAGTCCTTGCTGGACGAGCAGCAAAGCCTGAGCCTGGGCGACCGGGAGCGTTTGTTCGGCTTCCTGGAGGGGGGCGGCAAGATGATCCTGTCCGAGCCGCAGGCCATGCTGACCGTTGCATCGAAAATGCCGGGACTGGACGGCCAGAAGATGTCCAAGTCCTACGGCAACACCATCAGCCTGCGCGAGGACGAGGCTGATGTAAGCAAGAAGATCCGCACCATGCCCACCGACCCTGCACGTATCCGGCGCACCGACGCGGGCAATCCCGACAGATGCCCGGTATGGCAGCTGCACCAGGTGTATTCCATCGATTCCATCAAACAGTGGGTGCAGCAGGGATGCCGCAGTGCAGGCATCGGTTGCATCGAATGCAAACAGCCTGTCATCGATGCCGTGCTGGAAGAGCAGAAGCCCATGCGCGAACGCGCGCAACTCTATCTGGACGACCCGAGCCTGGTACGCAACATCATCGCCGACGGCTGCGAGAAAGCGCGCAAGCTTGCCAGCGAGACCATGCGCGACGTGCGCGAGGCGATGGGTCTGGGTTACAGCTGATATGGAAGTGGTCCTGCAATCGGTGATCACCTGTCCATACTGCGGTGCGCAGAAGGAAGAGACCATGCCGACCGATGCCTGCCAATTCTTTTATGAATGCACTGCGTGCCACACGCTGCTGCGCCCGAGGACCGGCGATTGCTGCGTGTTCTGCTCGTACGGCACGGTGCCGTGCCCGCCGATCCAGTTACATCAAGATTGTTGCAGCCACTGATACAACATGACGCAAACCGAGACACAGACCGAGACGCATACAGCGACGCCCGCGGAGACACCATCGGCAATGCCACTGGCGCATGTCCATGGCGAACCGATGATGGAGATGCCGCTGGATCTCTACATCCCGCCGGATGCACTGGAGGTGGTGCTCGAATCTTTCCAGGGGCCGCTCGACTTGCTGCTGTACCTGATCCGCAAGCACAATCTGGACGTGCTCGACATCCCGATGGCGTCGCTCACGAGGCAATACATGGTCTATATCGAGGCGATGCAGCAGCATCGCCTGGAACTTGCCGCCGAATACCTGCTGATGGCGGCGGTGCTGATCGAGATCAAGTCGCGCATGTTGCTGCCGCGTCCGCCCAAGGCCAGCGAGGAAGAAAGCGCGGAAGACCCGCGCGCTGAACTGATGCGCCGCCTGCTTGAATATGAACAAATGAAACTGGCCGCACAGAAACTGAACGAACTGCCGCAAGCTAGCCGCGATTTCGAGCTGGTGCAGGTCCTGATCGAACGCACGGTGATCGAGCGCCTGCCCTTTGTCTCCGTCGAAGACCTGCGCCATGCCTGGCTGGCTTTGCTCACGCGCGCCAAGGTCAACGCGCACCACAGGGTGCGCCGCGAAGAACTTTCGGTGCGCGAGCAGATGACCAAGGTGCTGCGTCTGTTGCGCAATACCGATTTTGTTTCGTTCGAAAGCCTTTTTGAAGTGGATGCCACCATCCCGATGCTGGTCGTTACGTTTATCGCCATCCTCGAACTCGCCAAGGAGAGCCTGGTCGAGATCACGCAAACTGAAACCTTGGGGAACATCTATGTCCGAACCAGTCGAGCAATCACTGCCGAGTGAGACTCACCTGCCCACCTCTCCCGTTGCGGGAGAGGGCGGGGAAGAGGGTGAGCGCGCAGAAAGAACGGATGTCGTTGAGGCCGAGCACGCGGTAGATTCCGTGCAACTTCTGCGCATCTTCGAAGCGGCTTTGCTGACATCGCAGGAGCCACTTTCCAATACCGAGTTGAAACGCCTGAGTGAAGTCCCGGTCGAGACGAAGCGTGTGGAAGAATTGCTGCAACAGTTGGCCGACAAATACGCCACCAGCGGCGTCGAACTGAACCGGGTGGCCAGCGGCTGGCGTTTCCGTGCACGTCCCGAGATGCAGGTACACCTGGACAAGCTGAACCCGCAGAAGCCGCCGCGCTATTCGCGTGCGGTGCTTGAGACGCTGGCCATCATCGCTTACCGTCAGCCGGTGACGCGCGGCGACATCGAGGATATACGCGGCGTAGCGGTATCTTCGCAAGTGTTGAAGACGCTGGAATCGCGCGGCTGGATCGAGAGCATAGGCACCCGGGATACACCTGGAAAGCCGGCCTTGTACGCCACTACCCCGCAATTCATGGATGACCTCAACCTGCGCTCCCTGCAGGAACTGCCCGCGCTGGAAGAGATGGGCACCCTGCTGGAGGCGGGCATCGTGGATGAACCGGCGAAGGTTGAATCCGAGGCGGCGGAGCCTGCAGCGACAGACTCGGAACCGGAACCCAACCCCGCCGCGTGATCAGGCTGTGAGCGCGATGATAGTGAATTCCCTCACCTGTGCGTGGTTGTTGCCGATTCATCGGCTTTACAA
>JAJXTT010000040.1:1661-9758 GCA_021783525.1 Pseudomonadota bacterium | reverse complement strand
ATCATCTCGGATTACCCCGACATTCCGCTGGTGTTCGATCCGGTGCTGGCTTCCGGCCGCGGCGACGAGCTGGCGAACGAAGACATGCTGGATGCGCTGCGCGAGCTGCTGTTGCCGCAGACGACCATCCTGACGCCAAACAGCATGGAAGCGCGTCGCCTGATCGTGGACGAAGAAAACGAAGGGGACGATCCCGAGCTGTCGGAGTGCGCAAAGCGTATCCTGCGGCTGGGCTGCGAATATGTGCTGATTACCGGCACCCACGAACATACGCCCAAGGTCGTCAACAACCTTTATGGCGAACGCGGCCTGGTGCGCAGCGACAGCTGGCCGCGCCTGCCGGGCATCTATCACGGTTCCGGCTGCACCCTTGCCGCGGCGATCGCGGCGTTGCTGGCGAACGGATTGTCGATGGAGGAAGCCGTGCACGAAGCGCAGGAATTCACTTGGGAGGCGTTGAAATACGGTTTCCGCCCCGGCATGGGCCAGCATATCCCGGATCGCCTGTTCTGGGCACGCGACGAAGACGCCGTGGATGAAAGCGAAACCAGGCATTAGTAACAGTCCGCCCCGTTTTCGGAGCTGTCCATTGCAGCCGTTCCCGCACACCCGGGCAGATTGAGGTAAGGGTAGACAGACAGAGCATGAGCCGCAATTTCCAACCCGCAGTCAGCGGTTTGTATGGCATCACACCCGATATTCACGATACCGATGAATTATTGAGGCGAGTGCGTTTGGCCTTGCAGGGCGGAGTGCGGGTGCTGCAATACCGCAACAAATCCGCGGATGCCGCATTGAAATTGGCTCAGGCTCTGGCTTTGCGAGCGCTCACCGGGGAGTTTGCCGCGACTTACATCGTGAACGACGATGCTGGGCTTGCGGCACGGGTCGGCGCGGACGGGGTGCACTTGGGCGGAGACGATGGCGGTGTTGCCGCAGCCCGCACCCTGTTGGGCGAGCAAAAGATCATCGGCGTGTCTTGCTATAATCGCTTCTCGCTTGCACAGGAAGCAGTGCGGCAAGGCGCGGATTATGTGGCGTTCGGCGCGTTCTTTTCGTCGAGCGTCAAACCCGGCGCGGTAAAAGCGGATGCGGAGTTGTTGCGAGCGGCTCGCGACATGCTAAGCGTGCCCATTGTCGCGATCGGCGGTATCACGCAGCTTAACGGCCCCACTTTGATCGCGGCCGGGGCAGATGCACTGGCGGTGATCACCGCCCTGTTTGACGCACCGGATATCGAACTTGCCGCACATGGATTTTCAACACTTTTCAGCAGGACGTAAGCAATGACCTCTCACAATCCCAAGATTTCACATAATCAATCCCTTTTCGAGCAATCCCAACTGCGCATCCCCGGCGGCGTGAATTCTCCGGTACGCGCCTTCCGCTCAGTGGGCGGCACGCCATTGTTCTTTGAGCGCGGGCAGGGCGCCTACGTGTGGGATGCGGACGGAAAGAAATATACCGATTATGTCGGTTCCTGGGGGCCGATGATCGCCGGTCATTGCCATCCTGAAGTGGTGAAAGCAGTGCAGGCTGCGGCCGCCCAGGGTCTGGGTTTCGGCGCACCGACCGCGAGCGAACTGGAGATGGCCGAATTGCTGTGCAAGCTTCTGCCTAGCCTGGAAATGGTGCGCCTGGTCAGTTCCGGCACCGAAGCCACCATGACTGCAATCCGTCTGGCACGCGGTTTCACCGGCCGCTCGCGCATCGTCAAGTTCGAAGGCTGTTACCACGGCCACTCCGACGGTCTGCTGGTCAAGGCCGGCTCCGGAGCGCTGACGTTCGGCCAGCCCAGTTCCTCCGGCGTGCCAGCTGAAATCGCCGCACTGACCACCGTGCTGGATTACAACGATGCGGCAGGACTGGAAAAGGCGTTCGCAGAAATGGGCAAGGAGATTGCAGCAGTGATCGTCGAGCCCGTCGCGGGCAACATGAATCTGATTGCGCCGAAGCGCGAATTCCTCGATGCGCTGCGCAACCTGTGCACCAAATACGGCGCAGTGCTGATCCTGGACGAAGTGATGACCGGTTTCCGCGTCAGCCTGCAAGGCGCGCAAGGCCATTACGGCATCAAGCCCGACCTGGTCACGCTGGGCAAAGTGATGGGCGGAGGCTTGCCCGCCGCAGCGTTCGGCGGACGCCGCGACATCATGGAATGTCTGGCACCGCTGGGCCCTGTGTACCAGGCAGGTACGCTGTCCGGCAATCCGGTGGCCGTCGCGGCAGGCCTGGCTACGCTCAAGCTGGTCCAGACACCCGGCTTCTACGAGCGTTTGTCGCAACTGGCGAAACAGCTCACCGAAGGTTTGACTACAGCCGCCAGTAAATACGGCATCCCGTTCTGTGCGCAATCCGTGGGCGGTATGTTCGGCCTGTATTTCAGCAAGACGGTGCCAACCAGTTACGCCGAAGTGATGGCATGCGACAAAGTGGCGTTCAACCGCTTCTTCCATGCCATGCTGGATGCAGGCCACTACCTTGCGCCGTCGGCGTTCGAGGCTGGTTTCGTCTCTGCCGCGCACACCGATGCGGATATCGCGGCGACGATCGCGGCGGCCGACAAGATCTTTGCGGCCTGGAAGTAATGGGACTTTTCTCTCAAGCGGAGTTTTACACCACCGTCAACCATATGAAAGACTTGCCGCTGCATGGCGGCAAGGAAGTTGCGTTCGTCGGGCGTTCCAACGCCGGCAAGTCGAGTGCCATCAACACGCTGGCCAACCACACCCGGCTGGCTTACACCAGCAAGACACCTGGCCGTACCCAACACCTCAACTATTTCTCTCTCGGCGAAAACAGATTCCTGGTCGACCTTCCGGGCTACGGTTATGCAAAAGTACCGCCGGACGTCCAGGCGCACTGGGAACGTCTGTTGAGCGAGTACCTGCAAACGCGCGAAGAACTCTGCGGCCTCGTTGTCATCATGGACGCGCGGCATCCGCTGACCGAGCGCGATCAAGGCATGCTGGGCTGGTTTGCCCCTACCGGGAAACCCATCCATATCCTGCTCACCAAGTCGGACAAACTGAGCCGCCAGCAATCGACGCAGACACTGCGCGATGTCAAAGAATTTTTGCAGGAACATTTCCCGCAGTGCACAGCCCAATTGTTTTCCAGCCTGAAAAAACTGGGCATGGATGAAGCAGAAGCGGTGATTGCCGGCTGGTTTACCGCAACTGATCGCCCATCGGATAGCCAAGCCGCATAGAGGCAATTTTTGGATATTGAAGATAAAAAAAACGCCCCTGAACCAAAGGGGGAGGTCAGGGGCATCAAAAGTCTTTACAGGGTAAAGACGCCCGCTCAGGGAGGAGAAACGGGAAGCAGCTTTCGCTACTCGGAGAGTCAGACGGGGCTATGCGAAAATAGTTCCGGAAATCTTGTTAATTTTAGGAATAGCCATGCAAACACTCGGACAATATCCCCAAAGCAGAATGCGCCGTATGCGCCGTGACCAGTTTTCACGGGACATGATGCGAGAGCATATACTCACTCCAAAGGATTTCATCTACCCGGTCTTCGTGCTTGAAGGCAGCAACAAAGCCGAGGACGTCAAGTCCATGCCGGGCGTGCAACGCAAGACGCTGGATCTGTTGTTGAAGGATGCGGAGCAATGCATGAAGCTGGGCGTTCCGGTGATGGCCATCTTCCCGGTCATCGATGCGCCGCTGAAAAGCCTGGATGCGCGCGAGGCCTATAACCCGGATGGTCTTGTACCGCGCGTGGTTGCGGCGCTGAAGAAGAACTTCCCGGACTTGGGCGTGATGACCGACGTCGCCCTCGATCCCTATACCACCCATGGTCAGGATGGCCTGATCGACGACAGCGGCTATGTCCTGAATGACGAGACCGTGGTGGTACTGGCAAAGCAGGCGCAATGCCATGCCGCTGCAGGTGCAGACATCGTTGCCCCATCCGACATGATGGATGGACGCATCGGCGCAGTGCGCGCGGCGCTGGACGAACACAAGCACATCTACACCCGCATCATGGCGTATTCCGCCAAATATGCTTCCAGCTTCTACGGCCCGTTCCGCGATGCGGTCGGCTCCAGCGGGAACCTGGGCAAGGGCAACAAGTATACCTACCAGATGGATCCGGCCAACTCCGACGAAGCGCTGTGGGAAGTCGGTCTCGACCTGCAGGAAGGCGCAGACATGGTGATGGTCAAACCCGGCATGCCTTACCTCGATATCGTTCGGCGTGTGAAAGACGAATTCAAGGCGCCGACTTTCGTCTACCAGGTGAGCGGCGAATATGCCATGTTGAAAGCTGCCGCGCAGAACGGCTGGCTGGACGAGGAGGCCTGCGTGCTGGAAGCGTTGCTGGCGTTCAAGCGCGCCGGGGCAGACGGGATACTGACCTATTTTGCGCTGGATGCATCCAGGTGGCTGAACAAATAGCCGGATCACCGGGCGGCGCGAATCCGGTTCCGCATCTCTTCTCTCTGCACACCGCGTAGGCGCTGGGGTTGACACGATACGGCAAAACACAGACACTTTAGCCACGTGCCGATTTGAGTTCAGCTTGCGGGGCACGCTAAATATACCAGCTAAAGCGAGGAGACCCGCTCTAGCCCAGGCTGCGCGGGTTTTCTTTTTGGAGTTCCATTGAACGCTTCGG
This sequence comes from Pseudomonadota bacterium, assembly GCA_021783525.1. GTDB lineage: Bacteria > Pseudomonadota > Gammaproteobacteria > Burkholderiales > Gallionellaceae > Sideroxyarcus. The sequence continues at coordinate 5,132 of JAJXTT010000040.1, read as the reverse complement.
TCGGCATCGTCAGCGCACAGCGCGCATCGTTTGATACACCGCTCACAGTCAAGAGCGGTGCAGTGCTGCCGCGCTATGAACTGATGTACGAGACTTATGGCACATTGAACGCCGGCAAATCCAATGCCATCCTGATCTGTCACGCACTGTCCGGCCATCATCATGTCGCCGGGTTCTACGCCGACAACGAGAAGAACATCGGCTGGTGGGACAATATGGTGGGACCGGGCAAACCCATCGATACCGAGAAGTTCTTCGTCATCGGGCTGAACAACCTCGGCGGTTGTCATGGCTCGACAGGGCCTTCCAGCATCGACCCGCAGACCGGTAAACCCTATGGTGCAAGCTTTCCGGTCGTCACCGTGGAAGACTGGGTGGAATCCCAGGCGCGCCTCGCCACACTACTCGGCATCACTCAATTCGCTGCCGTGATCGGCGGGAGCCTGGGCGGCATGCAGGCGATGCAATGGGCGCTGTCCTATCCCGAACGCGTGCGGCACGTGCTGGCCATCGCTTCGGCGCCGCATCTCACCGCGCAGAACATCGCCTTCAACGACGTTGCGCGCAATGCCATCCTGACCGATCCGGATTTTCACAGCGGCGATTTCTACCAGCATGGCGTAGTCCCCACGCGCGGCCTGCGCCTGGCACGCATGCTTGGTCATATCACCTATCTGTCCGACGATGCGATGGCGGACAAGTTCGGGCGCGAGCTGCGCTCGGGCAAGCTGAATTTCAGTTTCGATATCGAGTTCCAGATCGAGTCTTACCTGCGCTACCAGGGCGACAAGTTCGCCGCCTACTTCGATGCCAACACCTACCTGCTGATGACCAAGGCGCTGGACTACTTCGACCCCGCCCGCGAGCTCGACGGCAATCTGAATCGCGCCTTCGCGGCAGCCAAGGCAAAATTCCTCGTGGTGTCGTTCACCACGGACTGGCGTTTTTCGCCGGGGCGTTCACGCGAGATCGTGCATGCGCTGCTGCACAACAAACTGGATGTGAGCTATGCGGAGATCTCTTCACAACACGGACATGATTCGTTCCTGATGGATGACGAGCAGTATTTCTCGGTGATGCGCAATTATCTGGACCGCGTGGCGCAGGAAGGGGTCGCATGAATAGCTCCATCATCGAATCGCGTCCGGACTTTGCGGCCATCGCGGCCTGGATACCCCCGGGTTCGTCCGTCCTCGACCTCGGCTGCGGCGACGGCAGCCTGTTGCGCTACCTGCGCGAGACGCGCGAGGTGCAGGGTTACGGTGTGGAAATCAGCGACGCGAACATTGCGGCTTGTATCGCCAACAATGTCAACGTGATCCAGAGCGACCTTGAATCCGGCATCGCCGATTTCGAAAATCAGTCTTTCGATTTCGTCATCCTGTCGCAGACATTGCAGGCAACGCGCCATACCGAGGCGCTGATGAACGAAATCGTGCGTGTGGGACGCGAAGGCATCGTCAGCTTCCCCAACTTCGGCTACTGGAAGAACCGTTTGCAGGTGTTGCTGGGCAACATGCCGGTTTCGGACGAATTGCCCTACCAGTGGTACGACACGCCCAACGTCCACCTGTGCACGCTGGACGACTTCGAATTCCTTTGTGCGCACCTGCATATCCGTGTGCTCGGACGGCATGTCATGGCAGGCGGCAGGAACGTGCATGCAATGCCCAACCTGCTTGGAAGCACCGCGGTATATCGCTTCCGTCTCGACGTTTAATCCATGACGGTTTGGGAGCAACTCTTCACGAAGCGCATGCTCATCTGCGTATTCACGGGTTTCTCGTCCGGTCTGCCGTTGTTCCTGCTGTTCAACCTCTTGCCGGCCTGGCTGCGCAGCGAGCATGTCGACCTGAAGACCATCGGGCTGTTTGCGCTGATCCAGTTTCCCTATACCTGGAAGTTTCTCTGGTCGCCGTTGCTGGATCGCTATGCGGTGCCCGTCATGGGACGCCGGCGCGGCTGGATGCTGCTGACCCAGATCGGCCTGCTGGCTGTGATCGCTGCCATGGGTGGTTTTTCTCCGGGCAGGGATCTGGTCGCGATCGCCTGGGTGGCCACGCTGCTCGCCGTCCTCAGCGCGACTCAGGATATCGTGCTCGACGCCTATCGCCGCGAACTGTTGAGTGATGAGGAGCTGGGCCTGGGCAACGCGATCCATGTCAATGCCTACCGCATCGCCGGGCTGGTGCCGGGCTCCCTGTCGCTGATCCTAGCCGACCACCTGCCGTGGAACCTGGTGTTCATTATCACCGCGCTGTTCATGCTGCCCGGCATGGCAATGACGATGATGGTAAAGGAACCGCACCGGGCATCGCCACCCAAGACGCTGCGCGAGGCGGTGGTCGAACCCTTCCGCGAATTCATCACGCGCCAGGGCTGGCAAAGCGCGCTGCTCATCCTCGCCTTTCTGCTGTTCTACAAACTCGGCGACAGCATGTGCACCGCGCTGGCAACGCCGTTTTACCTCGACATGGGCTTCTCCAAATCCGACATCGGGCTGATCGCCAAAAACGCCGGGCTGTGGCCGTCCATCATCGGCGGCCTGCTCGGCGGACTCTGGATGGTGAAAATCGGCATCAACCGCGCGCTGTGGCTGTTCGGGGTGGTGCAGGTCGTGTCCATTTTCGGCTTCGCCTGGCTCGCTTCGGTCGGCCATCATGCCGAGATCAGCGTGATCGAGCGGGCCCAGTTGGCGCTGGTCATCGGGATGGAAGCGCTGGGGGTGGGGCTGGGCACCGTGGCCTTCGTCGCCTTTATGGCGCGCACCACCCACCCGGCCTACACCGCAACCCAATTCGCCTTGTTCACGAGCTTGATGGCGATGCCGCGCACCTTCGCCAATGCAGCGACGGGGTGGCTGGTGGAGACGATGGGGTGGATGAATTTTTTCTTTTTGTGCGCGCTGTTGGCAATACCGGGGATGTTGCTGTTGCTCAAAGTTGCGCCATGGAAGGCGTCTTCCGGTGATGCCCAGTTATAGATGTAAGCCAAGTAGCGTGGGCACAAAAGCGTGCCCACCCTACTTGTGACTTTGACCAAGCTGTCTGTCCTGCACCTTCCCCAACAACATCTGCGCGCATATCGCCCCGATCAGCGCCATCAACATATCCGTCTGTGTATCCCAAGGATCGCCCTGCGTGCCGAGAAATGCGTCTGCTCCCTGGCCCATGGTGATCGCTGCTGCCCATTCGACAAGTTCGTAGCTGGCGCTGACCGCAAGGCAACTCGCCGTTACCAGCGTGAACAGCAGTTTGCCGCGTTGCAACGGCGAGCTGCGCAGCAGCAACTCACGGAACAGCAGGGCCGGCACGAAGCCCTGCGCGAAATGTCCGATCTTGTCGTAATCGTTGCGCAGGAACCCGAACCAGTGCTCCATCCAGTATCCCAGCGGCACTTCGGCATAGGTGTAATGCCCGCCGACCATGAGTATGAGCGCATGCACGAACAGCAGGCGATAGACCAGCGGCG
>JAJXTT010000040.1:0-1561 GCA_021783525.1 Pseudomonadota bacterium | reverse complement strand
CCCGTTGCTACGGCCTTTCCGGCCATGTCGGGTGTGGCTATCTGGTAGTCGATACGCCAACCGACGTCCTTGGCCCATGCCTGGCCGCGATTTGACCACCATGTGTAGGCTTCCAGCTCGGGGTGCAGTTTGCGGAACACATCGACGAAACCGACATCGTTGAACAGTTCGGTGAGCCACGCGCGCTCTTCCGGCAGGAAGCCGGAATTCTTCTTGTTGCCGCGCCAGTTCCTCAGGTCTTTTTCGGTGTGGGCGATGTTCCAGTCGCCACAGACGATGATGTCCCGACCGCTGGCATAGAGCGCCCTTAAATGCGGCATGAAGGCTTCCATGAATTTGAATTTCACGGCCTGGCGCTCTTCGCCGCTGGAACCGGAAGGCAGGTACAGCGACACCACGCTCAGGTTGCCGAACTGTGCTTCGATGTACCGGCCCTCCGCATCGAATTCGGGAATATCCACGCCGATGATCACGTTGTCCGGCTTGCGCTTGCTGTAGATTCCCACGCCGCTGTAGCCCTTCTTTTCGGCGTAGTGGAAATATCCATGGTAGCCGGGCGGAGAGAGCATATCGGGTGTCATATCAGCGGCTTGCGCCTTGAGTTCCTGCACACACAGGATATCCGCGTTCTGTTTGGCGAACCATTCCAGCATGCCCTTGTTGCAGGCGGAACGAATCCCGTTCAAGTTGAGGGTGATGATGCGCATGAAGTCTCTCGTAGGATAGGTCCGCGCATTATAATGGTGGCACTCATTAATCCGTACACTCGCTTCTCATGCACGCTTACCGCCAGGATTTCATCCGCTTCGCCGTCGCACAGAAGGTTCTGCGCTTCGGGGAGTTCCAAACCAAAGCCGGGCGCTTGTCGCCCTATTTTTTCAATTCCGGCTTGTTCCAGGATGGAGCGGCATTGCGCGAGCTGTGCCAGTTCTATGCCCAGGCCATCCTTGCTTCAAACGTCGATTTCGATATGCTGTTCGGCCCCGCATACAAGGGCATTCCGCTGGTAGCGGGCACTTCCATCGCCTTGTCCGAGATGGGCCGTAACGTGCCGTATTGTTTCAATCGCAAGGAGGCAAAGGATCACGGCGAGGGCGGCAGCACTGTGGGGGCAAAGCTTCAGGGCAGGGTGCTCATCATCGATGACGTGATCTCCGCGGGTACATCCGTCCGCGAATCCATAGAACTTATCCGTGCTGGCGGCGCCAGCCCGTGCGGCGTTGTCATCGCGCTCGACCGGATGGAGCGCGGCCAAGGTGAGCTATCGGCGGTGCAAGAGGTAAAGCGCGACTTCGGACTTCCCGTGATTTCCATTTCTGCACTGGATGATCTGCTCGGCTATTTGCAAGGTCAAGCCGAGTTGGTGCAGAATCTGCACGCGGTGCAGGCTTATCGAGACCGCTATGGAGTCAAGAATGATCAAATCTAAGTTTTTGCTGGCTGGTGCAGTGTTATGCAGTGCATTCTGCCTCAATGCCGAGGCCAAACTTTACAAATGGGTGGACGACAGCGGTACGACGCATTACGGCGAGACCATCCCGCCCGAATACGCCAATCGTGA
>JAJXTT010000039.1 GCA_021783525.1 Pseudomonadota bacterium | reverse complement strand
TTCTCTACGACCTCCGGAACCGTCGCAACGCGCTTCTCCCCTGCGGCTGTTTCGCGCGGAATTCCTATCATCAGAGCCATGAAGTCTTCCTCTTAACTGTTAACGCCATTTTGAAAAACGCCCGGGTCACCGGGCGCGAATTTTCCTGCAAGAATGTCTTTCGGGATTATATACGAGCTCAATAGTCTACTGTGCCGCATTGTTAACTCTTATATGACACACACGCGACACCTGCACTTTAATTCTTATTAAATAAAGTGATAGTGAAGTCGCAGGCAAAGAAACGGGGCCTGGTTTCCCAGGCCCCGTTTGGTGTCGCCTCTACCCGGATTACTTTACCGGGGCAGGAGCCGGTGTAGCGGGGGCGCTAGTGCCGGACATTGATTTATCGTGTTTGCTGCCATCGCAAGCGAAAACACTTCCGGTCACGGTAACACCGAACACCAACAGCATTGCAACAACGACATTTTTCATATGAATCCTCCTTTGCCAGTCCTCTGAAACACGGCCCGACGAAATTCCGGCCGGACCAACCTGCTTCGATGGCTCTATCCTGCGCTTATTTGCCCGCCACCGTCAAGAAGGAGAGCTTGCCCACGCCTGCTTTCTGGGCAATAGCCATGACCTGCGCCACGCGCCCGTAATTCACTGCTTCGTCAGCCTCAATCTGCAACTGGAATTGCGGATCGGCAGCGCGGCTTTTCAGCATATCTGCCAGTGCCGCGTCCGTCAGGTGTGCAGACTGGAGAGTAACAATGCCATGGGCGTCGATGGCCAGGCTGACTTTTTGCAGCCTGTCGTCGTGGACAACCGACTCGGTCTTGGGCAGGTTGAGCTTGAGCGCCTGCGGCGCCAGCAGCGGCGCGGTGATGATGAACACGACCAGCAACACCAGCATCACGTCCACCAGCGGCGTGACATTGATCTCGCTCATCATGCCGTCTTCCCCCGAGGAGTTTCCGAAAGCCATATGGGTACCTTACAGTTTGTAATCGTGTTTCTGCGCCAAGCGCAGGAAGTCGTGGGCAAAATTTTCCAGATCGGTCACATGCACTTTCAAGCGGCGCAGGAAGAAGTTGTAGGCCAGCACCGCGGGCAAAGCCGTGGCGATACCAATGGCGGTAGCGATCAGGGCTTCGCCGATGGGGCCCGCCACCACATCCAGCGAAGCAGAACCGCTTTGGCCGATGTCCTGCAGCGCATGCATGATGCCCCACACAGTGCCGAACAGCCCGACAAAAGGCGCGGTGGAACCGATGGTCGCCAACTCGGCCAGGCCGCGCTCGTGAAAGCGCTGCAGGTTCTGCAACTGCTGGCGCAGCATGCGTTCCAGCACATCATGCGGCGCTCCCAGGTGTTTCAGGTCATGTTGAGCTTCATTCATCGTCTTCAGTTCGGCAAATCCGGCTTGCGCCAGGCGCGCAATGTCGCCCCGGCTATCCAGCGCGACTTTCCCGGCCTCACCCCACTCGCGCACAGCCCAGAACCTGTCGTTGAAGGCGCGATCGTCCTTTTTCGTTTGCCATTGCTTCCATAACTTGAGCAATGCGATGGACCAGGTCACGACAGACAACACGATCAGCAACAACAGCGTCGCAGAAACGATGGGGGAATTGACGGCAAACAGATTGTTCATCCTGCGTTGTCCTCTAAAGAAAATTTGATGGGAACCAGAAACCGTTGCGTGACGGGGTGGCCCAAATGGCGCGCAGGCGTGAAATGCCAGGTCTTGACTGTCTGCAGCGCTGCATTGTCCAGTATGTCGTAGCCGCTGCTCTGATGCAGCTTGATATCTCCCGCCGTACCTTCGGCCAGCACTTCGACATCCAGCACCACCTTGCCGTGATAGCCCATGCGCCGCGCAACCAGGGGGTAAGGCGGGCGCGGGTTGTTCAGGTAATCGGCCCTGTAATCCGGCTCGGTATCGAGTACCACCGGTGAAGGCGGCGTGGCTGCCTGCTGCGCGGCAGAGGATGGTGCGGCATTCTGCTGTACCGGCCGTACTGGCTGAACCTCGTCATTCACCGCAGGCTGCGAGGATGGGAGAGGCTCAGGCTCGGGCGCGCGCGGTCCGGGTTTGGGCTGGGGAACGACGTCCACCTGTTGCATCTGCATATTGGCAAAAGAGACCGACATCTCGTTGACCAGCACGGCAGGCGATTCCGGCCGCATGCGATACGCCGCCAGGACAGCCATGTGCAGCAAGACAACCAGGCCAACCACAATGGCCCGCTCATGCAACGGAGACCGCTCCGGCGGAAACGGGAAAGAATACGGCGTAGCCATGAATCACTTCAGCGAATTTAATGGCCCGCATCGTACCAGTGCCAATACCAGGTAGCCAACTAAGTGCAATTCGGCGCCACGGGATCGATTGCGAAGCCTCAACCGGGATGAGACAGAAAATGGGCAGGAAAATCCCGGCTCTTCAAGAACGTCCGCACGAGAGCTTCGCCCCATCCGCTATAATCCGCACCATGCCTTCCATCCAGTTACTCCCCGACTTGCTCATCAACCAGATCGCCGCCGGCGAGGTGATCGAACGCCCCGCTTCGGCACTGAAAGAACTGCTGGAGAACAGCCTGGATGCGGACGCGACGGACATTGCGGTGCAACTGGAAGGCGGCGGCATCAAGCGCCTGGTGGTTCGCGACAACGGCGGCGGCATCGGCAAGGAACAATTGCCGCTGGCGCTGATGCGCCACGCCACCAGCAAGATCGCCTCGCTGGATGACCTGCAGCGCGTCGCCAGCATGGGCTTCCGCGGCGAGGCGCTGGCCAGCATGGCCGCCGTGGCGCAAGTCTCGCTGACCAGCCGCAACGCCGACGCCGCGCATGCCTGGAAGATCGAGGCGGCAGACGGCACACAAAGCGACGTCGTGCCTGCAGCACACCCCCGGGGCACCAGCGTCGAGATGCGCGAGCTGTATTTCAACACCCCGGCGCGGCGCAAGTTCCTCAAGAGCGAAAGCACCGAATACGCCTGGTGCGAAGAGACGTTCAAGCGCATCGCGCTGTCGCGGCCGGATGTGGCGTTTTCGTTGCAACATAATGGGCGCATGGTGTGGCAGTTGGCCGCTTCAAAGAGTGTTCCCCCACCCCAGCCCTCCCCCGATGGGAGAGGGAGCGATTACGCGGATACTCAAAAATCCGAGCACGAACTGCACGAGAAACAGCGCATGAACCCTCTCCCCCCGGGGGAGGGCAGGGTGGGGGAACAAGCCTTGCACTCTCGCATCACCGCATTGCTCGGCCCCGAATTCGGCCAGCACGCGGTGAATGTCGAACGCCAGATCGGCCCGCTGCACCTGTATGGCATCGCCGCCCTGCCCGCCTATTCGCGCTCCACGCGAGACGAGCAATATTTCTTCGTCAACGGCCGCTTCGTCCGCGACAAGGTGCTGATGCATGCCGTGCGCCAGGCCTACCAGGACATCCTGCACCACCAGCGCCACCCCGCCTTCGTGCTGTTCCTCTACATGCCACCGGAACAGGTGGACGTGAACGTGCATCCGGCCAAGAGCGAAGTGCGCTTCCGCGAAAGCCAGGGCATCCACCAGTTCGTGTTCCATGCCTTGCAGGACGCGCTGAGTGCGACAATGGGCACCGGCAATGCGGAATCCTCCGCCAATTCATCGGATTCATCATTCCGGCGCAGGCCGGAATCCAGTTCTTTAATAAACCCGCTGGATTCCGGCCTGCGCCGGAATGACGGGGCGCAGCAGGCAATGACTTTTAATGCAGCGCAGCCGCAGGCGGCCTACAAACTGTGGGAATTCCAGACCGGGAGCGGTGGAGAGGTAAAGAAGCAGGGTAACAGCGAGTCCGCTTTTGATTCTACCCTTCCCCCTTTCCCCTTCCCTCTTCCCGCCCCGGAACATCCCCTCGGCTTCGCCCTTGGCCAGCTTTCCGGCATCTACATCCTCGCGCAGAACCAGAACGGACTCATCGTCGTGGACATGCACGCCGCCCACGAACGCATCGTGTACGAACGATTGAAGACCGCCTTCGATGCCCAGCAGATGCCGACACAACCGTTGCTGATCCCCGTCACCTTCGCCGCCGAGGCGCTGGACATCGCCACCGTGGAAGAGGAGCAGGAAGCGCTGAACCAACTCGGCTTCGACATCGCCCCCCTCTCCACCAACACGCTCGCGGTGCGCGCCATGCCCGCCATGCTCAAGCAATCACACGCCGAGACCGCCGCGCGCGAAGTGCTGCACGAACTGCGCGACTTCGGCGCCAGCCGCGCCCTCACCGAGCGCCGCAATTCACTGCTCGCCACCCTCGCCTGCCATTCCGCCGTGCGCGCCAACCAGCAACTCAGCCTGCCCGAGATGAACGCCATCCTGCGCGAGATGGAACAGACCGAACGCGCCGACCAATGCAACCACGGACGGCCGACCTGGTTCCAGGTGACGCTGGCGGAGCTGGATGCGATGTTTATGCGTGGCAGATAGGATTCGGGATGCAGGGCACGGGATACAGACAACCGGACCAAATTTGAGCCATGAACAAATCATTGAATACCACCGCCCCCACCGACTCCTGTATCCCGCATCCCGAATCCTTCTCCACCACCCGCATCGCCTTCGCCTCCTTCATCGGTACAGCCATCGAGTTCTACGATTTCTACATCTACGGGCTTGCCGTGGCGATGGTGATCGGCCCGGTGTTCTTCCCCAACAGCGATCCGGCGGTACAGGCGCTGAACGCCTTCCTCACCTTCGGCATCGCCTTCGTCGCGCGCCCATTCGGCGCGCTCTTGTTCGGCCATTTCGGCGACCGCATCGGGCGCAAGACGACGCTGGTGGCATCGCTGCTGGTAATGGGCCTCTCCACCACGCTGATCGGCGTACTTCCGGGCTATGCAACCGTCGGCTGGCTCGCGCCTGCGCTGCTGTGCCTGCTGCGCCTCGGCCAGGGCATCGGCCTCGGCGGCGAATGGGGCGGCGCGGCTTTGCTGGCGGCGGAATATGCGCCTGCGGGCCGTCGCGGCTGGTTCGGCATGTTCCCGCAGCTTGGGCCTCCTGTCGGCTTCCTGTTCGCGGTGGGCAGCTTCCTGCTGCTGGCGAACACGCTCGATGATGCGGCATTCCGCGACTGGGGCTGGCGCTTCCCGTTCCTCGCCAGTGCGGTGCTGGTGGTGATCGGGCTATATGTGCGGCTCAAGCTGGAAGAGACGCCGGTGTTTGTCAAGGCCATGCAACAAACCAACTCCGTTCGTCCTGAGCTTGTCGAAGGAACGAACGGCGCGCCGGATGTCGTTCATGCCACTTCGACAAACTCAGGACAGGCTTCGACAAGCTCAGCACGAGCGGATGTTAGAAACATTCCGCTGACGCAATTGTTCGCGCAGCATGCAAAGGAACTGGTGCTGGGCGCGTTGCTGATGGTGGTGTGTTACGCGCTGTTCTATATCGCCACGGTGTTCTCGCTGAGCTATGGCGTCACCACGCTGCACATCCTGCGCCCGCATTTCCTCGGCATGCTGTGCGTCGCAGTCCTCTTCATGGCTGCCGCCACGCCGCTCGCCGCAATCGCAGGCGACCGTTATGGCCGCCGTCCGGTGCTGCTGCTCGCCAGCAGTGCGGCGCTGCTCTCGGGGTTCCTGATGGAGCCGATGCTCAATAGCGGTTCGCCGGTTTTAATCACCGCGTTCCTGAGTCTCGAACTGTTCCTGATGGGTGCGACCTTCGCGCCGATGGGAGCGTTGCTGCCGGAATTGTTCCCGACTGCGGTGCGCTACACCGGCGCGGGCGCGGCGTACAACCTCGGCGGCATCCTCGGCGCATCGCTCGCGCCCTACATTGCGCAGCAACTGGTGCAGCATGGCGGCCTTGCCTGGGTGGGCGGCTATATCTCGGTGGCGGCACTCGTCAGTCTGTTGGCTGCGTATTTTGTACATGAGACGCGGGACAGGGAGTTAGCATGACACTGCGAGCCCGTCATTGCGGCACAGGCCGGAATGACAATACATGAATAAGCGCGCGTTGCCCCCGGCGATCTTCCTCATGGGCCCCACCGCCGGCGGCAAGACCGGCGTTGCGGTGGAACTGGTGCACCGCCTGCCGGTGGAACTCATCAGCGTCGATTCCGCGCTGGTGTTCCGCGACATGAACATCGGCACCGCCAAGCCGGATCCCGCCACCCTCGCCCGTGCGCCGCACCACCTGATCGACATCATCGCCCCGACCGAGGCATATTCTGCTGCCGCCTTTCGCCACGATGCACTGCGCCTGATGGCGGACATCACCGCGCGCGGCAAGATCCCGCTGCTGGTGGGCGGCACCATGCTCTACTTCAAGGCGTTGCGCGAAGGCCTGAGTCCGTTGCCGCAAGCCGATGCCGCGCTGCGCGCGGAACTGGATGCCGAGATCGCGCAGCACGGCATCGAATACTTGCACGCCAAGCTGGCCGAAGTGGATCCGGAAACTGCCGCCCGCCTGCATGCCACCGACACGCAGCGCATCCAGCGCGCGATGGAAATCTACCGCCTCAGCGGCCAGCCGATGTCGCTATTGATCCAGCAGCAGGAGCAGAACCCGTTGCCCTATGACATCCTGCCCATCGCACTGCTTCCTTCCGACCGTGCGGTGCTGCACCAGCGCATCGCCACGCGCTTTGCAGATATGTTGAAGCAAGGTTTGCTGGATGAACTGCGCGGGCTGCGCAAGCAATATCCGCTGCACCGCGACATGACCTCCATGCGCTGCGTCGGCTATCGCCAGGCCTGGGAATTTCTGGAAGGGGAAATCACCGAAGCGGAGCTGCTGGAAAAAGGCATCGCCGCTACGCGACAATTGGCGAAGCGCCAGCTCACGTGGCTACGCTCCACGCCAGATATCATTGAACTGGATTGTCTTGCACCAAACTTGGAGAAAACGGTACTCGATAATCTTCGTCAAATTGTGATAGCGTAATGCGAAGATAAACATCCGGCGCAATGCGCTTTGCTTATTGCCCCCTACGAGAACTGTAATTGCACATGCCAAGTTTTATTTGGGATCGAGAGCCTTCTGAAGCATATGACGAGCCATACGAATATGGCGCGCAAGAGCAGTTCGCTCGCGAAGCAGAGGCAGTTGTTCTACGACTCAAATCAATCTACGAATTGCAGAACCACTCTTTCAGCCGTTCAGATCAAACAGCCCAACGTGCCGTATGGATGCTTCAAGTGGATGCCTTGTCAGCACTGTCAGACGCAATCGATCTAGTAGGAGAAAAAAGATTTCGCGTGGCATCTCGATTATTCCGCGATGTTGTGGAAACGCTGGATACGTCCTACTATTTTTCCCTCGCTGGCGATACTGCATCACACAATCTCAAGAAGTGGTACCAAAACGAAGTCATCTCTCATAGAGTGAGCCGTGATTTTGTCAAACAACACCATGGCTCCGAACGAGCCGAACATTTGCGTAGCGTTTACACAGACCTCAGCAAATACACTCACAGAACATTTCGCGCCCTGAGTATGAGCTATATCCTTGGTCGTGGTGACACAGCCGTCTACGATGGCTTTTACGGCAAGGACGGCCGCCTAGTTCTGCCACATGTCGTATCATTCTCATATGCCATTCTCGCGGGACTCATCAAGCGGTTTGTTCGCTTCGCCGTTGACACAGAGCAAGTCTCCGCACAAGACGAGATAGACCTCTGGGCGACATGTCTTGAGAAAGATACCGTGGAAAGACGCTTCGGCGTAGGGCCCGGTCAACACAGACGTGGCCCAAGCATTTCCCTTGATGAAAGTTAGAAAACTCGCAATACCCCTCCATGACCACTATCCGCGCCATCCAGGGCGACATCACACAACTGAATGTGGACGCCATCGTCAATGCAGCGAATTCGTCGCTGCTCGGCGGAAGCGGCGTGAATGGCGCAATCCATCGTGCGGCGGGGCCCGAGCTGCTGCAGGAATGCCGCGCGCTGGGAGGCTGCCCGACAGGGCAGGCACGGCTCACGCGTGGCTACAAGTTACCGGCGAGACACGTCATTCATGCCGTGGGGCCGGTGTGGCATGGCGGTAGCCAGAACGAAGCAGCGTGTCTGGCTTCCTGCTACCGCGAAAGCCTGTCCCTCGCCGCTGCGAAGCAGCTTGCCAGCATTGCCTTCCCCTGCATCAGCACGGGCATCTTCGGCTATCCGCCGGAACAGGCAGCCAAGGTGGCGGTTGCTTCCGTGCGTGATTTCCTGCGCGCTCCGTGCTCGTTGCAGGAAGTGGTCTTTTGCTGTTTCTCGGCAGGCGATCTGGCGCTTTACCAGGCAGCGCTCGCGCACCCGGAATGACCTCATTACGCCGTTGTATTGCCACGCAGGAATTTGCACTATGATTGATGTTCAATTCATTCGGGAGAACAGATATGAGCACCATCAATTTCAAACGGTTAATCAACGACACCCTGGACCACACCGTCGAACGTGCCACAAAGGCGCTCGCTGCCGAAGGCTTCGGCATCCTCACCCGCATCGACATGCACAGCAAGATCAAGGAAAAGACCGGCAAGGATGTCATCCCCACCGTGATCCTCGGGGCGTGCAACCCTAACCTGGCTTACGAGGCCTATACCGCAAACAGCGATGTAGCGAGCCTGTTGCCCTGCAATGCGGTGATCCGCGAAGTCGCTCCGGGCAAGATGTCGGTCGAATTCATCAAGCCGACCAGCATGATGACGGTACTGGGCGACGCCAAGTTGACCGCATTGGCCGCCGAGGCGGATATCAAGATCGAACGGGCACTGTCAAACGCCTGAAAGATTCCTGAAAAGTGCCTGTAAATCGCCATCGCGTATAATGTGCGCCATTCTTTTCACATTACGCTAACGTTCAATCCATGAAAATCGCCATTGCCGGTACCGGTTACGTAGGCCTTTCCAACGCCATCCTGCTTGCCCAGCACAACGAAGTCGTCGCCATCGACATCGTTCCGGAAAAGGTGGCGATGCTCAATCGCAAACAGTCGCCCATCGAGGATGTCGAGATCGAGGATTACCTGGCGCACAAGAAGCTCGATTTCAAGGCCACGCTGGACAAGCGCGAAGCCTACACCGGTGCCGAATACGTCATCATCGCCACGCCGACCGATTACGACCCCGAGACCAACTACTTCAACACCAAGTCCATCGAGGCCGTGATCAGGGACGTGCAGAGCATCAATCCGCAAGCGGTGATGATCATCAAGTCCACCATTCCGGTCGGCTACACTGCCAAGCTCAGGCAGCAGATGAATTGCGACAACCTGATCTTCTCACCCGAATTCCTGCGCGAAGGCCGTGCGCTGTATGACAACCTGCACCCGTCGCGCATCGTGGTCGGCGAACGCTCGAAACGCGCCGAGACCTTTGCCAATCTGCTCAAGCAGGGTGCGGTCAAGCGGGATATCGCGGTGCTGTTCACCGACTCCACCGAGGCCGAAGCGATCAAGTTGTTCGCCAACACCTACCTTGCCATGCGCGTGGCCTACTTCAACGAACTCGACACCTACGCGGCCACCCACGGGCTGGACACGAAACAGATCATCCAGGGCGTCAGCCTAGACCCGCGCATCGGGGATCATTACAACAACCCGTCGTTCGGTTACGGTGGCTATTGCCTGCCAAAAGATACAAAGCAACTGCTTGCCAACTATCAGGATGTCCCGCAAAACCTGATCCACGCCATCGTGGAGTCGAACACCACGCGCAAGGATTTCATCGCGGAAAGCATCATCAAGCGCAACCCCAAGGTCGTCGGCATACACCGCCTGGTCATGAAGAGCGGCTCCGACAACTT
>JAJXTT010000038.1 GCA_021783525.1 Pseudomonadota bacterium | reverse complement strand
TTTGTTACCATGAGTGACGGTTCCATCCAGAACAAGTATGAATTCAAGGTGGTCAACAAGACGGACAAGGATATCCACGTAAAAGTATCAGCCGAAGGTGGAGTGCCCGGACAGGTGATCATTGGTGCCGAAGAGCCGCCAATGACGCATCATGGACGCGGAACCTCATTCACCATCTTCGTCAAAGCACCAGGCGCAAACGTCACGCAAGAGATAACGCCAATTGAGTTCAGGGTGGAGGGGATTGAAGATCCCGCAGTTTCTGCCGAATACAACAGCAAGTTCAATGGCCCAAAACATGAATAGGAGCGAAGAAAATGATTTCACAAAACAATAAGACCGGTTTGCGCAATCCCTGGGTATGGGGCATGCTGGTTTTGATCATGATCGTGTTGGGAGTCAATGCAACTTTCGTCTGGTTTGCGACCAAAGGTACGCGCTCGACGTTGGTCGAGCGTGACTATGAGACTGGAAATCGCACCTCGAACGAGGAGATGCTGAGCGAACTGAGTGCGCAGAAGCAGCTGTCGTGGCAGACGGAGATCAAGAAGCCGGACGCCGTTGTCATGGGAACGCCCGCAGTCTACGAAATCTTCGTAAGGGACCGGGAAGGCAATCCGGTGAGCGCAAACATGGATGTGACAGCTTATCGTGCCTCCGATGCCAGCAAGGATTTCACCACCAGTTTCAAGGAGGTGGCTCCCGGACGTTATCAGGGTTACGTCAATTTTCCGCTCAAAGGTTACTGGGAACTGCATATCCGTCTCCAGCGCGGAGAAGAGCGCTTTGGTGTCGCAACAGACAAATTCATGGTCGCTGCGGCGTCGTAGTTGTCAGTAATCCCGCATGACGCTGCGTAGCCATTCCGACGCTGGCGGCTGCTTTCACTGCGGGCTGCCCATACCGCCTGAGGCCGATTTCCACACCCGACTGGATGATGCCGAGCGGGATTTTTGCTGCTTTGGCTGCCAATCGGTGTGCAGCGCGATCTATGAAGCCGGATTGCAGGGCTATTATCAGCGCACGCCGGAAGGCGTGTTGTTGGCACCGCCCCCCGAACTGCCCAAAGACATCGAGATTTACGACTTCGACGAAGTACAGCAGGAATTCGCCACTGCTTCCGGCGATATTCGCGACATACATCTATTGGTGGAGGGCATACACTGCGCCGCCTGCGTGTGGCTCATCGAGCGGGGGTTGCAGCGAGCTCCGGGAGTGCAGTCGGCC
This sequence comes from Pseudomonadota bacterium, assembly GCA_021783525.1. GTDB lineage: Bacteria > Pseudomonadota > Gammaproteobacteria > Burkholderiales > Gallionellaceae > Sideroxyarcus. Next base: position 8,554 of record JAJXTT010000038.1, on the reverse strand, counting down.
GATGTCAATCTGGCAGCAAAACGGCTGCACCTGCGCTGGGACAACTCCCGCAGCAAATTGTCGGACCTGATTCGCGCACTGGCAAAGATCGGCTATGCTGCCGTACCCTACGATCCCGAAAGTGCCGAAGGCGTGATCCAGAAATCCAACCGGGCCATGCTTTACCGCCTGTTCTTCGCCGGCTTCGCGATGATGAACATGTTGTGGATATCCATCGCGCTGTATAGCGGTGCAGATCATGACGAATTCCGTCAATTCTTTCACTGGATCGGCCTCGCCCTCGCCACCCCGACCTTGCTGTATTCCGGATATCCCTTTTACCGCGGCGCGTTTGGCGGCCTGCGCGGCGGCCATCTTACGATGGACATGCCGATCGCCATCGGCCTGAGCGTTACCTATGCCTATTCGCTGTATGTGACAGTGACACGCAGCGCCATAGGCGAGGTGTATTTCGATACCGTAACCAATCTGATATTCGTGATCCTGATCGGGCGCTATCTGGAAGGAATGTTCAGGCACCAGGCGGTTTCCGCTACGAAACGCCTGATGGAATTGCAGCCGCGCGTCGCCATCGTCATGCGCGACGGACAGGAACAGATGACGCCGATACGCGGCGTGAAGCCGGGCGACCATGTGTTCATCAAGCCCGGCTACAAAGTGCCGGTGGACGGCGTGGTGCTGGAAGGCCACAGCGCAGTGGATGAGTCCATGCTGAGCGGCGAATCCGTTCCGGTAAGCAAATCGGCAGGCGCGCAGGTCTTCGCGGGAACGGCCAACACGAACGGGGCGCTGCTGGTGGAAGTGCGCGCGCAATTGCAGGACACAACCCTCTCCAGGATCATCAGGCTGGTCGAAGAGGCGCAATCCTCGAAAGCACCCATACAGCGCCTTGCCGACGCCATCGTGCCGTGGTTCGTCCTGGTCACGCTCATCTGCGCAACGATCACCTTCTTCATCTGGAACAGCCAGGATTTCGAGATCGCCCTGATGGCCGCGACCTCGGTACTCATCATCACCTGTCCCTGTGCGCTGGGCATGGCCACACCGATGTCCATCGCGGTGGCCTCGGGCCTGGGCGCCAAGCACGGCATCCTGGTCAAAAACGGCCTGGTGCTCGAGACCTTGTCCAAAGTCACGCACTTCGTATTCGACAAGACAGGCACCTTGACTGAAGGCAAGATGAGCGTGGCGCAAGTACATGTCGCAGCGGGTTGCGACGAAGCGGAATTGTTGCAGCTTGCTGCCGCCGTGGAACGCCACAGCGAACACAGCGTCGCCAAGGCCATCGTAGACGAGACTGAACTAAGGCAGCTGTCGTTCCGCGACCTTCGATCGGACGGCTTTCAGGCGACCGCAGGGCTGGGTGCCGAGGCTCGCGTATCCGGGCAGGCCGTGTTGCTGGGCAGTGCGGAATGGTTGATGCGACATGGCATAGAGCGGGATGCGATTTTGCAGGCCAGGGCGCACGAACTGGAAAAATTGGCCATGAGTTGTGTTTACATGGCGCGGGATGGCAAGCACGTGGCGATCATTGCACTGGCAGACAGGCTGCGCGGCGATGCGCGGAAACTGATAGACGAACTGCGTGCCGCGGGCATCACGCTGACCCTGCTGAGCGGGGATCGCAGGCCGGTTGCCGAGGCGGTGGCGCGCCAGCTCGGCGGCATGGAAGTCATCGCCGAAGTGCTGCCGCAGGACAAGGACCAGGTGATCCGTCGCCTGCAGCAGGGTGGCGCGGTGGTGGCCATGGTGGGCGACGGCATCAACGATGCCCCAGCTCTGATACGGGCGGACGTCGGCATCGCACTGGGTTCCGGAACCGATGTTTCGGTCGAAAGCGCGGACATTGTGTTGATGTACAACGAACTGGACAAAGTGCGTCAGGCCACGCAGTTGTCGCGGCGTACCCTGCTTACCATCAAGCAGAATATCGGGCTGTCTTTCGTGTATAACGCGATCATGGTGCCGCTGGCGATGATGGCGAGAGTAAACCCGCTGGTGGCCGCCATCAGCATGCCGATAAGTTCGCTGATCGTGATCGGCAATGCAGCGCGCATACGCACACTGTTCAACAAGCATTGAGGTGAATCCATGGATGTGATCTACAGTTTGATACCCGGCATGATGTTCTTCGGCGTACTACTCGTTATCGTGCTGGTCTGGGCGGTGAAGAAAGGGCAATACGAGGATATGGAAGGCAACGCAAATCGTATCCTGCTGGACGACGACGACGATATGCTGCGCGCCGACAAGCCCGGGGATAGGAAAGCCGACAAGAAGTAGGCGTTTACGCCGGGGACTATTTCAAGACTTCCCCGTTGGCCAGCAGCGGGCGAACCAGCAGGTCGAATTTCCTCGGGGGGACATATTGCAGCAGAGGTTTTTCACCGTTCCCCAAAGTGATATCCAGGCCGTTCTGCGGATACAGCCAGTGAATCAGGCCGCTCTTGTTTTCCTGCACGCGCTGCGCAGGCTGCCCGAAGCGCTTGAGGAATACTCCCTCATCCACGCGCAGGCTGGGCAGATATGTCAGACTGCTGATCGGCCAGGTACGCAAATGCGCGATGTCTTCCGGTGTCATGGTGACCTTTTTCCCGCTCCCGGTTGTCGCCATCCGCAAGCCACGTTCATACATCTCCTGCAACTCCTTTTCGGGAACGTCTATGGTCAGCACGATCTTGGAGGGCAGGCCTGCCAGGTTGACCTGCTCGAAGAACACTTCAGCGATCAATTTGCCCTCCGGCGATTTGAACAGGCTGGGCACTGCCTCTTCCTTGAATCGCAGTTCAGCCTCGTTGGTGGCTGATTCTCCCAGCGTCAGGCCGAAGACGCGTACTGAATCCGGCGTCGGGTGTTCGATGTGCCATGGCAGATCATCGCTGCGTTTGGGCTCCCCGGGTATGAGCATGGAGCCGGCGATAATAAGAAGGGACGCGATGCCGACGCCCCAATAGATTTTGCTTTCGGATGACATGAGGGGCACGGGACGGTTTAAACGGAAGTGACGGAATTTGACGGATCGGGATTTTGCTCGACGAAACGTCTGGGCAATTTGCCATGACGGGCCTGGTACATGGAATCATTGCCGAGCACGATCAGTACGAGCAATGAAACCATGAACGGCAACATGCCGACACCGCCCAGCAGCGCGATGGTCGTGACCTTCGACCATCCCATGACTTTCGAGAGCAGGAGGCCGATGCCGATCACGGCGCAGGTGATGGTCAGGAGCTTCATGAAATGGCTGTTGCGCTTGTCGGCGATGACCCAGTGCGACTTGACGAACCAGGTTTCGTCGCTCCTGGCGATCTGTTTTGCCTTGATGACGATGTAGCCGGTGATTGCGAAGGAGGTGATCGGTACGATCAGCACCATCAGGGGGAAAGTGCTGAACACGCCGAAAGTGGACGCGAAAACCAGAATATGGTTAAAGACCAGATTGATCAGAAAAATCTCGTGCGGCCATTTGGCGCGGACGGTTTCCGCGCGCGAAATGTTGAAGTGCTGGTGCATGCTGCCCTCCCTCGAATTGTCAAAAGGCTGAAATCCCCTGTCAGCGGCGCAGGATACCAGTTCCGGCAGATTTATAGAACGCCTTGACGTATCAAGTGTGGCTGACAAAACTGCGAAGGCGGATCAAGTCCATGATCTCGACTTCGCGCACCCTCACGTTGAGCAGGCCATGTTCCTGGAAGTGAGAAAACGTGCGGCTGACGGTTTCCAGTTTCAAGCCGAGGTAGCTGCCGATCTCCTGGCGCGTCATGCGCAGATAGAAGGAAGTCGGCGAATATCCGCGCGCACTGAAGCGCTGGGAGAGATTCAGCAAGAAGGCAGCCAGGCGCTCCTCGGCGCGCATCGAGCCAAGCAGCATCATGATGCCCTGGTCGCGCACGATCTCGCGACTCATGATCTTGTGCAGGTGGCGCTGCAGGCTGGGCAACTCGCGGCTGAGCGTTTCCAGCCGGTCGAACGGGATCTCGCATATTTCGCTGTCTTCCAGCGCCACCGCGTCGCAGGTGTGTGCATCGGTGCAGATCGCATCGAGGCCGATGATTTCGCCCGGCATCTGGAACCCGGTTACTTGCTCGCGCCCGTCTTCATGCAGTACCTGCGTCTTGAAAAAGCCGGTGCGGATGGCAAACAGGGATTGGAAGTGTTCCCCGCAACGGTACAGGTATTCGCCGCGGCGGAAAGTCCGTTTCAGGCTGGTCAATGCGTCAAGTTGCTGCATCTCCGTGCTGTCCAGATTGACGGGAAGGCACAGTTCGCGCAGGTTGCAGCTTGAGCAGGCGATACGTAATGCGGAGTTTGAAACGGCGTTTTGCACTTGTTTATATAGGGGTATTGCGCTTCAGAGAGCGGGAATATGACATGGTTTTTGACCTATATCAAACGTATTTTGCGGTATGCTGGCACATTCTGCAAACCCAATATTTTGTCGAATATCTCATGCTCGCCAACAAAGAAATAAGCTCCCAGCTCGAAGTGGATCTGGACCTCATACGCCGTCTGGACAAGAACGGTCCGCGTTACACTTCGTATCCCACGGCTGACCGGTTCGTCGAGGCTTTCAATGCCGAATTGTACGCGCAATGGGTGGGTAAGCGCGAAGTTGGCGGTATCAGCCGGCCGCTGTCGTTGTATGTGCATATTCCGTTCTGCAACACCCTGTGCTTCTACTGTGCCTGCAACAAGGTCATAACCAAGGATTTCAGCAAAGCGGACAAATACGTGCGCTACCTCATCAAGGAAATCGAGATGCAGGCCGCGCTGCTCGGCAATGACCGCCGTGTCGAACAACTGCATTTCGGGGGCGGCACGCCCACCTTCCTGAGCGATGAAGAGTTGCGCACCGTCATGGGGGCGATCCGCAGGAATTTCCAGCTGGTGGAAGACGGCGAGTATTCCATCGAGATCGATCCGCGCAAGGTCAGCGACGCGACGGTCGCCCTGCTGGGCGAACTGGGCTTCAATCGCATCAGCATCGGCGTGCAGGATTTCGATCCCGAAGTGCAGAAAGCGGTGAATCGCATCCAGAGCGAAGCCGAGACGCTGCAAGTGATCCGGGCTGCGCGCGCCAACGGTTTCAAGTCGGTCAGCATCGATCTCATCTACGGATTGCCCAAGCAGACCCTGGACGGCATCAAGACCACGCTGGACAAGGTTATCGCGATGGACCCGGACCGCCTGTCCATCTACAACTACGCGCACATGCCCAAGATGTTCATGCCGCAGCGCCGCATTCACGAGGCAGACCTGCCTTCGCCGCAGACCAAGCTGGACATTCTGAAGCTGGCAGTGAATACCCTTACCGATGCGGGCTACGTCTACATCGGCATGGATCACTTCGCCAAGCCGGATGACGAGCTGGCCGTGGCGCAGCGCCAGGGGCGCCTGCACCGGAATTTCCAGGGTTATTCGACACATTCGGACTGTGACCTGATCGCGGTTGGCGTCAGTTCCATCGGCAAGATCGGCCCGACCTACAGCCAGAACTTCCGCGAGCTGGAGCCCTATTACGATGCGCTGGACAACAACACCCTGCCCATCATGCGCGGTATGGAGCTGAACGCAGACGACCTGGTACGGCGCGCCATCATTCAGGCGCTGATGTGCCATTTCGAGATATCGAAAGAGTCGTTCAATATCGCCTACCTGATCGATTTCGACCAGTACTTTGCCGCCGAACTGAAAGAACTCGCCGAATACGAAAAAGAAGGGTTGCTCGAGCTCTCGCCGCACTGGATCAGCGTCACGCCCAAAGGACGTATGCTGATCCGCAATATCTGCATGGTCTTTGACAAATACCTGCGCGCAAAACAAGAACACACGCGCTATTCCAAAGTCATCTAGGAAGCATTGACTATCGTCAGTGAGGCGCCGCCGCGGCACTTTTGCGGGGGCGGCCTGGCACTTTGGGGTAAAATGAACCTCGTTTAGGAGCGAGAGAAATAATGAAACAAGTTGATGATTTCCGCCTGAAGTTCGGCAACCGAGAGCTGGTCCCGATCGTGATCGGGGGCATGGGCGTGGACATCTCGACCGCGGTGCTGGCGCTGGAGGCTGCCCGTCTGGGCGGTGTGGGCCATATTTCCGATGCCATGCTGCCTACCGTTTCGGATCGACGCTACGAAACCGACTTCGTCAAGACCAAGCTCCTGCAATACAAGTACAACATAGACAATTCCGACAAGACGGATATCAAGTTCGATCTCGGCCACATCGCCGAATCGACCCGCCTGCACGTGAGCAAGACCATGGAAGCCAAGCGCGGCACGGGCATGATCTTCATCAACTGCATGGAGAAACTCACCATGAACGCGCCCAAGGAGACGCTCAGGGTGCGGCTGCAGGGGGCGCTGTCTGCAGGAATCGACGGCATCACGCTGGCGGCAGGGCTGCACCTGGGCTCATTTGCATTGATGGAAGACCATCCGCGTTTCCGCGATGCCAAACTTGGCATCATTGTTTCCTCGCTGCGTGCGCTGCAATTGTTCCTGCGCAAGAACGCGCGCACCAACCGCTTGCCCGACTACATCGTGGTGGAAGGTCCGCTGGCCGGGGGCCATCTCGGTTTCGGGCTGGACGACTGGATGAAGTACGACCTGCGTACCATCACCAACGAGGTGCATCAATATCTGCGTGCCGAGAAGCTGGATATCCCGGTGATCCCGGCGGGCGGAATTTTCACCGGCAGCGATGCCGTGAGCTACCTTGAGGAAGGTGCTGCCGCGGTACAAGTGGCCACGCGCTTTACCGTGTCGAAAGAATGCGGCTTGCCGGAAGATGTGCAGCAGGAATATTTCAAGGCCGGCGAGAACGATATCGAAGTCAACAGCACTTCGCCTACCGGCTACCCGATGCGCATGCTGAAGAACAGCCCGTCCATCGGTTCCGGCATCCGCCCGGGTTGCGAATCCTACGGCTACCTGCTGGATGCAAACGGTCACTGCGATTACATCGACGCCTACAACCGCGAAGTGGCGCTGCATCCGGATGCCAAGAAGATCCAGGTCTTCGACAAAACCTGCCTGTGCACGCACATGCGCAACTTCAAATGCTGGACCTGCGGGCATTACACCTATCGCCTCAAGGACACCACGCGCAAGAATGCCGACGGCAGCTACCAGATCCTCTCTGCCGAGCATATCTTCAAAGACTACCAGCACAGCACCGACAACAAGATCGCATTGCCGGAGGCTTGATCCATTCGTATCCAGCCCCGGTGCCGGCCGGGTTAAGCGGCCTCCGGCCGGCGATGTCGGCCCGATCCCGATCGGCAGCCGGCCATTGCGCCAAAGCGCGACTTGCCATAGAACTGTTCAAGCCATACTGATGCGACCGCGCTGCGGTTTATAATTCAAACAATACTTCCCGGCAGGTGACGATATGAACAAATATCTGAAATATGGTCTGTGGTCGGTTGGCGCGGTGATGGCACTGGGTGCGGCAGTGATCGCATACATCGCGCTGACCTTCGACCCCAACGCCTACAAGCCCCGGATCATCCAGGCGGTAAAGGAAAGCAAGCAACGCACCCTCAAACTGGACGGCGACATCACGCTGCACTTCTTTCCCAGCATCGGCGTCAGCCTGAGCAAAGTGTCGCTGTCGGAATTCCAGAGCGAACAGGAATTCGTCTCGGTCGACAACGCCAGTGTCTCGCTCAAACTGTTGCCTTTGCTTGCCAGGCAGCTCGTGGTGGACGAGGTTGCGGTGAGCGGCGTCAGGGTGCAATTCGTCAAATACAAGAACGGCAAGACCAACCTCGACGATCTGCTGGGCAAGGAAACCGCGCCTGCACCTGCGCCAGCACCCGTTCCCGCCTCTGAAGCCAGCGCACCCATGCTGTTCGACATCGCATCGGTGCAACTGGACAAGACTGAGCTGAGCTACCGCGACGAGGCATCCGGTGCGCGCTACAGCGTGCGGGAATTGAGCCTCAAGACAGGACGCATCGCCAACGGCATCCCGGGAAAAATCGAATTCGCAGCGCATTTCCAGTCCAGCAAACCCAGTCTGGATATCACGGCGCAGATCAAGACCATGCTCACTTTCGACCTTGAAAAGAGCCGGTTCCAGGTGCAGGGGCTGGATCTGCAGGCCGGAGGCAGCGCACTGGACTTCACGGACCTGATCGTGAAGGCGAGCGGCGATGCCAGTGCACAGCCTGCAACGGAGGAATTTTCGATGAAGCAGTTCGCGCTCAGCGCGAGCGGAATGAAGGAGAAGAACAAGTTCGACGCCAGACTGGATGCCCCGAACCTGAACCTGACCAGGGACAAATTCAGCGGTGACGGCATCGCCCTGAACGCCAAACTGGACGGAGCGCTCGGCGATATCGTTGCGACGCTCTCACTGCCCGGCATAGAGGGTAATGCAAGCGCGTTCAAGATCGGCTCGATGGCACTCGATGTCGAGGTGAAACAGACAGAGCAGGCCTTCAAGCTGAAACTCACCTCTCCGGTCGCGGGCAGCCTGGATGCACAGCAATTCAATCTGTCGGACATGAAATTGGCGCTTGACGCCACCGGCGACAAATTGCCGGGCAAGC
>JAJXTT010000037.1 GCA_021783525.1 Pseudomonadota bacterium | reverse complement strand
CATCAGCAGGCTGTCGAAGCCCTCGACCTTGACGTTGCCGAAACCGGCGAACACCTCGCGCGCCATGGCCACCCGCTCATCCAGCGTAAACAGCGTCGCACTGCGACTGGCCGCGATCGCCACCACCACTTCGCCAAACAGGCCTGCGGCGCGCCGCACGACATCTTCATGCCCGCGCGTGATGGGATCGAAAGTCCCCGGATAAACCACTTTTATCATGCTTGTTTACGCTCTATCAGTTGGTAATGCACCGCCCCCGCCCTGGCCCGCTTCAACTCCTGCCAGGCCGCATCGGGTTCGAATGGTGTTCCGCTTTCAAGGTAGACCACCCCGCCTGGCGCCAGGCTGTTTTCCAGCAGGGGAAGTATCCGGGGCAGTAAATCGCTTTTAAAGGGGGGGTCAAGAAAGACCACGTCAAACAGCCCGTTTTCTTGCCGGGCGAATTTTAGCCCATCCTCGCAGCGCAAGGCTACATTGCTCAACCCCAATTTTTTGGCGTTTGCCAGGAGCGACTGGTATACGGCGCGGTTATTTTCCACCATCAGCACCTGCTCCGCGCCGCGCGAAGCGGCTTCAAACCCCAACGCGCCGCTCCCCGCGAACAAGTCCAGGCAGCGCTTGCCGTACAGCGTTTGCCCCAGCCAGTTGAAAAGCGTTTCGCGCACCCGGTCGGGCGTTGGCCGCAACCCTTCGGCATCCGGAAATTCGATCAGGCGGCTGCGAAGGGTGCCGCCGATGATGCGAACCTTATTTATTTGGCTTCTCCGCGTCCCCTGGCACCGATTCCGCGTGCGCTGAGGCAGGTTGCGGGTTGCCTGCCGTTGGCGCACCGACAATCACCGTTGCCAGCGCATCCGGGTCGATGCGGCGCTTGAACGCATCGTGTATCTGTTTGGCAGTGACTTTTTCCACTTTGGCGGTGAAGTCATCCAGATAGGTCAGTGGCAATTCGTAGAAGCCGATCACGCTGAGGTAATCCAGTATCTTTTTATTGCTGTCGATGCGCAGGGGAAATCCGCCGATGATGTTCTGCTTGGCAGCGCGCAGTTCCTTTTCGGTTACGCCCTTGTCCACAAACGTGCGCAAGGTCTGGCGCACCAAGCGCAGCGATTCGTCCGCCTGTTCTTTCTTGGTCTGCAGGCCGATCTGGAACGCGCCGGGCTGCTGCATCGGCATAAAGTAGCTATAGATGCTGTACGCCATGCCGCGTTTCTCGCGCACCTCGTTCATCAGGCGCGAGACAAAGCCCCCTCCCCCCAGAATGTAGTTGCCGACATACAACGGAAAATAATCTTCATCGTTGCGCGCGATTCCCGGCGCCCCGATCAGGATATGGCTCTGGCTGGCGGGATGCGGGATGCGCTGCTCGCTGGGCTGGATGCGTATGGTAACCGGCGCGATATGCGCATCGGCATCGCCCGCGGGCAAGCCGCCAGTCAGTTGCTGCGCAATGGCTTCCGCCTGCGCACGGGTAATATCCCCCATCAGGGCGACCACGGCGTGTTTTGCGCTGTAGTGCGTGTGGTAGAAGTTCTCAAGGTCGGCGCGCTGGATCTTCTCTATGTCCGCAGTTTCGGTACGCCATCCATACGGGTGCGCGCCGAACACCGCTTTGGCAAACGCCTTGTCTGCGATGCTTTCCGGTTGTGTCTCGGACTCTTTCAGGGAGGCGATCAGGCGTGCCTTTTCCCGCTGCAGTATCGCGTCGGGGAACAGGGGTTGCTGCAGACAGCGCGCCAGGATATCCAGTGCCGCATCCCGCTCCGCCGCGCTGCTCAAGGTGCGCAGGGTCAATCCGGCCCGGTCGGGATCAAACTGATCGCCCATTTGCGCACCGATGTCCGCCAGTTTGCGTGCGATGTCATCTTCGCTCAGGCCTTGCGAACCCAGGTCGAGCATGCCGAATGTCATGTTCGCCACCCCCACTTTGCCGGCCGCATCGAAGCCGCTGCCGGCGGGGAAGCTCACTGCCACATCCAGCATCGGCAAACCGTGGTCTTCCACAAAGTACACACGGGCGCCGCTCGCCGCCTGCCAATGCTGTATTTGCGGAGTCGCAAGCGCGGTGCCTGCCGCACCCAGAAGAATTGCGACAGAAAGGAGTCTAAGGAGTCTAGTGAACATGGGAGGCTCCTCCGGTGTGCCTGGGTTTGTCCGACAGCGGCTGCGGATCAAGCGTCGCGACCGTCAACTGGTCATCGTTGAATATCTCTCTTGCCACGTCCTGTACTTGCTGCGCCGTGACCGCCTGCAACTTCTGCAACATCACCGGTATGTCCTTGTATGACAGACCATCGCTTTCCATCTGGCCGATCTGCATCGCCTGATAGAACACCGAATCGCGCTTGTAGACCTCGCCTGCCATCACTTGCGCCTTGACGCGCTGCAACTCGTCAGCGTTCACACCATCGCGCACCAGCAATGCAAGCTGCTCGCGTATGGCGCTTTCCACATCGCCCACACTCTTGCCTTCCCGCGGCGTTCCTTCCAGCACGAACATGCCCGGCCCCCGTGCCACGCTGTCATAGCCGGTACCCACATCCATTGCCACTTGCTGGTCGCGCACCAGTGCCTTGTTCAACCGCGCCGAACTGTTGCCGTCCAGCACGCCGGCCAGCATTTCCAGGGCGTACGGCTTCCAGTCCTTCTCCGCATCGCGCAGGGTCGGTGCATGGTAGGCCATGATCAGATACGGAAGCTCTGCGGGCGCCTTGACCACGATACGCTGGATACCGAGCTGCGCCGCTTCGCCAACGGCCTTTCGCTGAGGCAATTTCACCGCGGGAATTCCGCCGTAATATCGCTGGGCCAACGCAAATACCTCGCTCGCCTTGACGTCGCCCGCGATCACCAGCGTCGCATTGTTGGGTGCGTACCAGCTCTTGTACCAGTTCAGTGCATCGGCAGCGGTCATGTTCTGGATATCGATCATCCAGCCGATCACCGGGTGATGATAGGGATGTTCGGAGAACGCGGTCGCCATCAGCTTTTCGTACATCAGCGAGTGGGGATCATCGTCGGTGCGCCAACGACGCTCTTCCATCACCACCTTGATCTCCTTGTTGAACTCCTTTTCGGCCATTTGCAGATTGTGCATGCGATCCGATTCGAGCTCCATCGCCAAAGCCAGTTTGGACTTATGCAATTGCTGGAAATATGCGGTGTGATCGTAGCTGGTAAACGCATTTTCGCGCCCGCCTGCCGCCGCGATGATCTTGGAGAACTGCCCGGCCGGAACTTTCCGGGTCCCCTTGAACATCATGTGTTCCAGCACATGCGCCACGCCTGTGGTTCCCGTCTTCTCATCCATGCTGCCCGTGTGGTACCACACCTGCTGCACCAGCACCGGGGCACGGTGATCTTCCTTCACAATGACCTTGAGCCCGTTGCCCAGGGTCTTTTCATACACTTCCGCCTGCGCAACGGACGAAATCTGAAGCAACAGCGCGACAACAATTAACCGGATTCTCATTTCCTTATCCCATGAATGCGCGATTGACATAAAATGAGCATGCATTATGCGACATTTCTTCCACACCCGAATACCCTTGCATGTTTAGTTTTCTGAAAAAGACTCCCGCGTCCGCCGAATCGGCAAGCTGGCTGTCCAGGTTGACGGACGGTCTGGCGCGCACTGGTGGACAGCTCACCGCCCTTCTGGTTCCCGGCGGCAGGATAGACGAAGACCTCTACGAAGAGCTGGAAACCATTCTCATTACCGCCGATGTGGGCATGGACGCGACGCGTTTACTGCTGGCTGACGTGCGCCGCCACGTGAAGGAAGAGCGGTTGACCGAAGCCGGCGAATTGAAGGAAGCGCTGGCGCACGCCCTGCTCAAGATGTTGCAGCCTCTGGCGCAATCGCTGGACACCGGCGTTCACAAACCTTTCGTCATCATGTTGTGCGGTGTCAACGGCGCGGGCAAGACCACATCCATCGGCAAACTTGCCAAGCACTTCCAGGGCCAGGGCAAATCGGTGCTGCTGGCCGCGGGTGACACTTTCCGCGCAGCGGCGCGCGAACAACTCATGGAATGGGGCAAGCGCAACAATGTCACCGTCGTTGCACAGCAGAGCGGCGACGCGGCCGCCGTGATCTACGACGCCGTGCAGGCGGCACAGGCGCGCGGCATCGACATCGTGCTGGCAGATACCGCCGGACGCCTGACCACGCAAGCGCACCTGATGGAGGAGATCAAGAAAGTAAAACGTGTGATCGCCAAAGCTCTTCCCGGCGCGCCGCATGAGATACTGCTGGTGCTGGACGCCAACACCGGGCAGAACGCGCTGTCGCAGGTCAAGGCTTTCGACGACGCGCTGAATGTCACCGGCCTGGTGCTGACCAAACTGGATGGCACGGCCAAAGGCGGCGTCATCGCCGCCATCGCGAAGGCGCACCCTATCCCGGTGCGATTCATCGGCGTGGGCGAAGGTCTGGATGATTTGAGGCCGTTCGTGGCCGAGGATTTTGTTGGCGCACTGCTCGGTCAGGGACGATGATCAAATTCAACCAGGTCTATAAGCGCTATCCCGGCGGCCACGAGGCGCTGAAAAATCTGAGCTTCGAGGTGGCCGAGGGCGAGATGCTGTATCTGACCGGCCACTCCGGCGCCGGCAAGAGTACGCTGCTCAAGCTTATCGCCGCGATCGAGCGGCCGAGCAGCGGCGGCGTGCTGGTCAAGGGACAGAACATCCGGTCCATCAAACCCGCGGCCATCCCGCATTTGCGCCGCAACATCGGCTTGATCTTCCAGGATCATAAGCTGCTGTTCGACCGCAACGCGTTCGACAACGTGATGCTGCCCCTGCAGATCTGCGGTTTCGACCATCGCGAAAGCGCCAAACGAGCGCGCGCCGCACTGGACAAGGTCGGACTCCTCGACCGGGAAAAAGCGAACCCCGTCGCGCTCTCCGGGGGCGAGCAGCAGCGTCTCTGCATCGCCCGAGCCATCGTGAACCGTCCCACCATCGTGCTGGCAGACGAGCCCACGGGCAATCTCGACACCGAATATTCGAACGAGATCATGAACATCTTCAAGTCGTTCCATCAGGTCGGCGTCACGCTGCTCATCTCCACCCACGACGAGAGCATCCTGCGCCAGTTCCCCGCGCGCGCTTTGCACCTCAAAAAGGGGGAACTGCAAACATGAGTACGCTCAACGAACACCTGCGTGTGCTTCGCTTCACGCTGCGCCACATGTTGCTCACCTCGAATGCGTCGCTGCTCAACATCCTCATCATCGGCATCGCACTCAGTCTGCCGGTTGGCGGTTATGTGCTATTAAAAAGCGTGCAGACACTTGGCGCCCAGATTGCCGGAGCGCCGCAGATAAGCGTGTTCCTTGCTTCCGGCACCAGCGCCGGCGAGATCGATCATATTGGCGACAGACTCAGGCAACATACCGCCGTCAAACGTATCGAATTCGTGTCTCGAGACGCAGCCTTGAAGAAACTGCAGCAAAGCACAGGCCTGGCAGACGTGGTCGCGGGGCTGGCCCAGAACCCTTTGCCGGACGCATTTGTCATCTACCCCAAAGACGGCAGCGCCGCTGCCCTGGAGACCTTGCGGGACGAATTGAAGACGTGGCAGCACTTCGAACACGTACAGCTTGACTCGGCCTGGGTGCACAAACTGGAAGCCCTGCTTGATTTCGGCCGCATGGCGGTCGCCATCCTTGCGGCACTGTTGAGCTTCGCGCTGATCGCCATCACCTTCAATACCATCCGCTTGCAGATACTCACGCGGCGCGAAGAGATCGAAGTGGCAAAACTCATCGGCGCCACCGATTCCTTCATCCGGCGCCCCTTCCTTTACTTTGGCCTCACTCAAGGATTGCTGGGCGGAATCGCGGCCTGGCTGCTGGTTGCGGCCAGCCTGCAACTGCTGAACCACCAGATCGGCGCTCTGACCCAGCTTTATGCCAGCAATTTCAGCCTGCAGCACCTTACTCCAATCGACAGCCTGACGCTGCTTGGATTCTCTGCTTATCTGGGATGGCTGGGAGCCTGGTTCTCCGTGTCTCAGCACTTGTGGCAGATCGAGCCTCGCTGAGCGGAAAAACCGGACTCGCTTCATGGACTGCCGGGCGCGGCGCCCATTTGGATATCCGGTGCAAAATCAGGTATCGTCCCCGCATTCAGGTATTGCACTCATAACAAAATCAGCAAACTTGCAGGGGGAGAAGCATGGCATACATGGAATGGACACGCGACCTGGAATCTGGAATTCCGGTCATTGATACCCAGCACAAACGAATCGTGGAATTCATCAACGAGCTGCACGATGCTTGCCAGACCCGAAACGCAGACGAGACCAGCCAAGTGATGGAAGGTCTGCTCAATTACACGGTCACACACTTTGAATTTGAAGAAGCACTGCAGGAAAGGGCCGGCTACCCTTTCCTCAAAGCGCACCGTCGAATACACGAAATTTTCATGAAGAAAATCGCCGAAATCAGGACGCGTGCCGCCAAAGGAGAGGACGTCGCGCCCGAGTTGCTGAACCTGTTGAAAGGCTGGCTGGCTAGCCACATCAAGGGAGAGGATCGGGACTACGTCGAGTCAGTCAAGAAGATCACCGACAGCGGCGATCAAGAGGTTTCGGGGTGGATGAACGCTCTGTTGACAAGATTCGCCACCTGAACCGCCCCTCGGGGATGCGCCCGCCCAAAGCTCGCGAACTCCGTTCCGCCGCTAGCGCTTCAATCGGGCGATATTGACACGCGCCGCTTGCCCCGATTTCGCCTGGGCAATCGGCCGGACTGCATCGGCCAGCGTATTTTTCTCAAGCACGGCCATGAAGGCTGACCGCCCCTCGTACAGCATCGACTTCAGGCGGCAAGTCGGGCTGATCACGCAGTTGTCCGTCTTCGGATTGAAGCATTCCAGCAGATCCATATCCGGCTCCGTTTTCCTGACTACATCGCTTAACCGAATCTCCTCGGCGGGACGCGCAAGCCTTATCCCGCCATTCTTGCCGCGGCTGGTGATGATGAATTCATGTATCCCCAGGTTATGAACCACCTTGACCAGGTGATTGCGCGAAATATCGTAGTACTCCGTGATCTCGGTGATGGTCGCCGTGACATCCGGCTTTGATGCCAGGTACAAGAGAACGCGTAATGAATAGTCTGTATAAATGGTGAGTTTCACAATAAATTTCCTGGAAGATCAGTTTGCGCTTGACAAGGAATAACGCCGCCACATAAGATGCATTTGGAATACATTTTATGCGCTTTCGCGTTTAACTTTGCTCAAAATGTTAAGAAAACGTTAAGAATGTATACCATTTTCGTTAAGTGGTGCAATTACTGTTTTGTTTTTTTAGAACAACACAGATTATCAAAAATCTAAAGGGAGAGTGTGCATGAGCAGCTTGTATGAAAAAATCGGTGGTGAAGGTGCAGTCAACGCGGCAGTGGATATTTTCTATCGCAAGGTATTGAAGGATGACCGTATCAAGCAATTTTTTGACGGTGTCGACATGGACAAGCAAGCTTCCAAACAGAAAGCATTCCTGACGATGGCCTTCGGCGGCCCGCACAATTATACCGGCGAAGACATGCGGAAAGGCCACGCGCATCTGGTCAAGCAAGGCCTGAACGACTCGCACTTCGACGCAGTCATGGAAAACCTGGGCGCAACGCTGATGGAGCTCAACGTTCCCGGCGATCTCATTGCTCAAGCCGCGGCAATTGCGGAAAGTACGCGCAAAGACGTTCTCGGCAAATAATCAGTCATCACATCATGCCCAGTATCATTTATGGAGGGCAGTCATATCAGTGTAAAGAGCACGAATCCGTGCTCGACTGCATGACTGCCCATGATGTGACCATCCCTTCTTCATGCCGTGCAGGACTCTGCCAGACATGTCTGATGCAGGCCGTCACAGGAAAAGTACCCGAGGTCGCACAAATCGGTTTGAAACCGACGCTGGCGGCCCAAAATTATTTTTTGGCCTGCGCCTGCTATCCCGAAGAAGATATAGAAGTAAAACTCCCAAGCCCCGGTGTGGGGAAATATTCCGCAATCGTTGTTGACATAAATCCGCTCAACGCCGATATCGTCTGTCTTGAGCTGAGTGTCGGCACGAAGCTGAAATACAAAGCCGGCCAGTTCATCAACCTGCATAAGGACACTGTTACCGCACGCTCCTATTCTCTGGCCAGCGTGCCGGAAATTGACGAGCATCTTCACTTGCATATCAGGAGGCTCCCCGATGGACAAGTGAGCCCCTGGGTGCATCAGGCCCTAAAAGTTGGAGATAGCGTCGATATTTCCGATGCCAACGGAAATTGTTTTTACATCGCTGACGATCCAGATCAAAGCCTGCTGCTTATCGGCACCGGATCCGGGTTGGCGCCCCTGTACGGAATCATTCGCGATGCGCTGGTACAAGGACACAGGGGTGCAATCAAGCTTTATCACGGCAGCAAGACTGCCGAATCCCTGTACATGTCCGATGAGTTGAGGTCTTTGGCTGCACGCTATCCCAATTTCGCGTACACACCCTGCGTTTCAGGGCACAGCGTACCGCATGGCTTCGCCTCGGGCAGAGCCCATGACGTCGCCATCAGGGAAAATCAGGATCTTGCCGGCTGGCGCGTATTTTTGTGCGGCCACCCCGAGATGGTCGCAACGGGAAAAAGACTCGCATTCTTTGCCGGCGCCTCCATGCGCGACATTTACTCAGACCCTTTTGTCAGCATGGCCAAGGTTTAATCATGATATTCACCGAAAGCTACAGCAGGACTTCCCCTTTCGGAAAACTTTCGATACTCTCCGCTCTTGGGGCTATGGCTGAAATCCGTACAGATTGAATTTGACTAGAAAGGTTGAAATATGAATTCCAAGACGCGCACTCTCGTTATTGCAGTTATTGCTTCGGTAATCTTGTGGTTGCTGGGCGGATTCGTGTTCGGCAAATCGATCGGGATGATTTTCGTGATCGTCGGCATCACCTTGGTCGGACTGGCGGCTGGCAACATCATGAATTCGCCCGAGCCCGTGCAAAAGAAGACCCCCTGAGCAATACTCCGAGCGAACGACACGCAAGAAGTACGGCTTCGCGACAAATAAAAGAGCCACATTCTGATGAATGTGGCTCTTTTACTTCGGAGAGTAGGAATCGTCGAGTACCAAAAGACCGGCAAATTTCGCGATCAGGTGTTGATGACAGTCATGCAGTCTAGCCAGAATTCTCCTTGACTCTCCCGCTATTCAGTCTGCTGCAGATGTTTGTTCAGCTCCGTCAGGTCCTGAATGACATCGCGGGATGCGCGCGCATACTCATTCTTCAGCAATGCATTTGAACCTTCGCGATCATTTTCCTGTGCCTTCTTGACCACCGAACCGGCCACAAAGTGAAAATTTGCATGGTCCGCGCGCAATTTGTGGAACCCTTCATCGTTATGAAAATAATTCAGTGCAGGTCCATGAATCCACTTGCCCAAAACACACTGGTCGTCGCGGCAGATAACCATGGGGTCCAATTGCTCCTTGGATGTTCCATCCAGATAGCCCTGCAATCGCCCCTTCCACTTCATATGCGCATCGATGCATTCGGTGATGTTCACCTCGGAACGAATCGTCTCGCGGATTTTCGCCGCACTGCCGTCGTCACTCCCGAATAATCTTGAAAAAAAGCCCATGCTTTATTCCTCCATGCTTAGAGCGGCAGGCGCCGACCATCCCGTCAGTAATGTTATAACCAAGCCGGGACCGGCAAGTCAATGTAAATCTGACAGGGTTACGACACTAGCGCCCCGCCACCATCATATTTTCGGTCAGCACCGAGCCGCATTGGCGCGAGCCCTGCACCAGCACATCATTGCCGACGGCGACGATATGTTTGTACATATCCCTGAGGTTGCCGGCGATGGTGATCTCTTCTACCGGATATTGAATCTCGCCGTGCTCGACCCAGAAACCCGCCGCCCCGCGGGAATAATCGCCGGTCACTGGGTTGACGCCGTGTCCGAGCAATTCGGTGACCAGCAGCCCGCGCTGCATGCTGCGCAGCAGACCGTTGAAATCCAGTTCTCCCGGCTGCACGATGAGGTTATGCGTGCCTCCGGCATTGCCGGTAG
>JAJXTT010000036.1 GCA_021783525.1 Pseudomonadota bacterium | reverse complement strand
GCATAGATGCGATGCTCCTCGCCCAGTACGCGGGCAGACAGGGATTCCGGGGTGTCGTCGCGCAATACCGGCACTGCCGCCTGGATGATGATGGGGCCATGATCGAGCGTGGGGGTGACGAAATGCACCGTGCAGCCGTGTATCTTGATGCCGTCCCGCAATGCGCGTTCATGCGTGTCGATGCCGGGATAGGCCGGCAGAAGCGACGGGTGGATGTTGATCAGCTTGCCGCGATAGCGCTCGACGAAATGGTCGGTGAGGATGCGCATGAAACCCGCCAGCGCGATCACGTCGGGCGCATGCCGGTCGATCGCCGCCGCCAGTGCGGCATCGAAGGAGGCGCGGTCCGCATAGTCCCGGTGGGGCACCACGGCGGTCGGGATGCCGCGCGCCCTGGCGATCTCCAGCCCTTGCGCATCGGCGCGGTTGCTGATCACTGCGGCGATGCGGCAAGGCAGATCCGCCTCCAGCAGCGCCTGCATGTTGCTGCCGCGGCCGGAGATGAGGATGACGATGCTTTTCACGGCTCAGCGGACTTGGGTCTGGTGCTCGTCGCCGTTGCGTGCGCGGATGACGCCGATGCGCGAGACCGTCTCGCCGACGGATTGCAGGTGCCCGATCGCCGCATCCGCATCCTGCGCACTGACCACGACCACCATGCCGATGCCGCAGTTGAAGGTACGGAACATTTCCTGCTGCGCCACGTTGCCGCCGTCGCGCAGCCAGTGGAACAGCTTGGGCATCTGCCAGGTTGTGCTGTCGATGTCGGCGACCACGTTTTGTGGCAGCACGCGCGGCACGTTCTCGGTGATGCCGCCGCCGGTGATGTGCGCCATGCCTTTCACCGTGATCTTTGCCATCAGGTTCAGCAGCGGCTTCACGTACAGGCGCGTGGGGGCCATGATGCAGTCAGCCAGCGTGCGTTCGCCGTCGAACCTGGCGTTCAGGTCGGGCTTGCTGCGCTCGATGATCTTGCGAACGAGGGAGTAGCCGTTGGAGTGCGCGCCGTTGGAAGCCAGGCCCAGCACCACATCCCCGGCCTTGATGTGTTCGCCGGTGATGATCCTGCTCTTTTCCACCACGCCCACGGCGAAGCCGGCCAGGTCGTATTCGCCCACCGGGTACATGCCGGGCATCTCGGCGGTCTCCCCGCCGATCAGCGCGCAGCCGGAATCTTCGCAGCCCTTGGCGATGCCCTTGATGACTTCGGTGGCGGCCGGCACGTCCAGCTTGCCGCAGGCGAAATAGTCGAGGAAGAACAGCGGTTCGGCGCCCTGCACCAGGATGTCGTTCACGCTCATGGCGACCAGGTCGATGCCCACCGTGTCGTGGCGGTTCAATTCAAACGCCAGCTTCAGCTTGGTGCCCACGCCGTCGGTGCCGGATACCAGCACCGGCTCCTTGAATTTCTTCGAAATCTCGACCAGGCCGCCGAAACCGCCGATGCCGGACAGGACTTCCGGGCGCATGGTGCGCTTGGCGAAGGGTTTGATGTTCTCGACGAGCTGGTCGCCCGCGTCGATATCGACGCCTGCATCGCGGTAGGAAAGGGAATTGGACGGGGTGCTCAAGTTGAGTTCTCGCTTTCTTAAAGGTAAAGTGCGGCACGTTTTCAAGCTGCGAATTTTACCCGAAATGACCCCATCCCGCTTTGCTGCCTTGCAATGCCTGGCTCACTCTGCCGTTTTGAGTCCGCAAGGAATCTGTCTGCCGAAAGAACTGCACAACAAGCCATGACGCAATTGCTATTGGGCATCGCTCCGGAATGGATACCCACGCTGGACAATTTCATTGTCGGGCGCAACGTCGAGCTGCTTGCCGTTTTGCGCCAGGCGCTGGCCGCGGCGCGGGGCGAGGGCGGTCTGTATATATGGGGCGAAACGGGTAGCGGCAAGAGCCACCTGCTGCAGGCCGCGATCGGGCAGGCGCGGGCCTCGGGGCTGTCCGCGCTCTATGCCTGCGGCGAAGTGCCGGATGCCGCCCAGGTGGTTGCGATAGACGATGTCGAAAGGCTGGGCGACGAGGGGCAAATCGAGCTGTTCGCCCTCTATAACCGGGTGCGCGAAAACGGCGGCGTGCTGCTGGCGAGCGGCAAGCAGGCGCCGGTGTTCCTGTCCCTGCGCGACGACTTGCGCACCCGCCTCGGCTGGGGACTGGTCTATCAGGTCCATGCGCTGAGCGATACCGAAAAGGCGCAGGCCCTGCAGCAACATGCGCGGGCACGCGGTTTCGAATTGCCGAATGAAGTGACGACTTATCTGTTGCGCCACGGGCGGCGCGACCTGCCTGCCTTGCTGGCGACGCTGGACGCGCTGGACGAACGTTGCCTGCGCCTGAAGCGTGCCGCTTCCGTGCCCCTGCTGAAGGAAGTGATGCGCGTCGATCCGGCCGTGTAGCAACTCTGTTACAAATCTGAGAGAATCGTCTGCGGAGGGTGTGTCAACTTACTTATTAGAACCGATATAAATTTTGAATTTGACTAGGGAGTGATTGAATGAAGAAGCAAATCTTGTTTGCGGCAGTGATCGCGGCGATCTCGGCGCCGGTTTTTGCAGACGCCGATGTCGAGGCTCATGTGTCCACTTTGGGGCTGGGACTGGGCATGGGATTCCAGGCGACGGACACCATCGTGGCACGCATCGGTTTCAACGAGTTCAACAAGAATTTCAGTACGTCCTCGGGTACGTTGAACTATGACGGGAAACTCAAGCTTTCCAGCCTGGATGCGCTGCTGGACTGGCATCTGTTCGGCGGGGCGACGCACCTGACGGCGGGTATCATGTCCAATAACAACAAGTTCAATCTGACGGCCACGCCGGATGCGAACGGCAATTACACGATCAACGGAACCCAGTATTCCGCTGCGACCGTGGGGACGTTGAATGGCAATGTCGCGTTCAACAGTGCCGCACCTTACCTGGGTTTTGGCTGGAACAGCCAGCCGAAGAACAAGGGGTTGGAGTTCAAGTCCGACATCGGCATCATGTTCCAGGGTTCGCCCAAGGCGACATTGAGCTATACCGGTACGCAAAATTCGTCCATCAGCAGCCAGGTGGCGGCCGAACAGGCCAGCCTGAACGACAAGCTGAAGAACTACAAGTACTACCCGGTGATCTCGTTCGGCATCGGTTACGCATTCTAGATCCATCAAGCAGGCTGTCCGGAAGCCAGGCCGTGTAGCATTCAGGCCTGGCTTCCTGTTTTGGGAGATTAGCAGTGAATCTGGCTTTATTCGATCTGGACAATACCCTGTTGAGCGGCGACAGCGATTTCGAGTGGTCGCAGTTCCTGGTCGAGCAGGGCGTGCTTGAGCGCGAACTGTTCGAGGCGAAGAACCTCGCGTTCTACGAACAATACAAGGCGGGTACGCTGAATATCACGGAATTCCTCGACTTCCAGCTCAAGCCGCTGTCGCACCATGCGCGCAAGGTGCTGGACCGGTGGCACGAGGAGTTCATGCGCTGCAAAGTGCGTCCCATGATGGGGCAGGCGGCGCGGGACCTGGTGGCCAGGCATCGATTGGCGGGCGACGTGTGCGTGATCGTCACTGCCACCAACAGCTTCGTGACTGCACCCATCGCACGGGAATTCGGCGTGGAGCACCTGATCGCCACCGATCCCGAACAGATAGGCGGCGAATTCACCGGGCGTGTCTCCGGGGTGCCGAGTTTTCGCGAAGGAAAAGTCGTGCGCATGGAGAGCTGGCTGGCCGAACGCGGCTGGGACTGGGGGAGCTTCGATGAGTCGTGGTTCTACAGCGATTCCCTGAACGACCTGCCCTTGCTGTCCAGGGTTAAGCGCCCTGTTGCGGTCGATCCCGATGCGACCTTGCGCGCGCATGCCGAAAAACAAGGCTGGGCGGTCATCTCGCTGCGTTGAAAGGCCCAAGGGTAGGGGCGGTGTATAATCAGGCCTGATGTCCATAGGATCGCCGCCCTCGCGGCGATTTCAACTTTTACTGACGATGATAAAACGACTGATTAAACGGGTATTCGGTACAGCTGCTCCGGTACGTGTGGTAGGCGCAGCGCATGTGATCCCCTTTGACGAACACAAGGTGGGCAGCGACGGCATCAGCTACGGCGCAAAACGGGTGACGGACGGGCTGCAGGCGGCGGGATTCCAGGCGTTTGTGGTCGGCGGCGCGGTGCGCGACCTGTTGCTGAACCGCCAGCCCAAGGATTTCGACGTCGCCACCGATGCCACCCCGGAAGAGGTAAAGCGCGTGTTTCGCCGCGCGCGCATCATCGGGCGGCGTTTCCGGCTGGTGCATGTGATGTTCGGCGAGGAGACGGTGGAAGTCTCCACCTTCCGCCGCGCCATCGAGGCTGAAGATGCGGAGACCGACGAGCACGGGCGCATCCTGCGCGACAACGAGTTCGGCGACCAGCAACAGGACGCGGCACGGCGCGACTTCACCGCCAATGCGCTGTTCTACGACCCCGCCACGCAGGAGATATTCGATTACCACCACGGCTACGAAGATATCCGCGCCAACACCCTGCGCATGATCGGCGACCCGGAAGTGCGTTACCGCGAAGACCCCGTGCGCATGTTGCGTGCGGTGCGTCTCTCGGCCAAGCTGGGCATGAAACTGGACCCGTCCACGGCGGCACCGATCTCGAAAATGAAAGCGCTGTTGAGCAACGTGCCGGAGGCACGCCTGTTCGACGAAATGCTCAAGCTGTTGCTGTCCGGCCAAGCCTTGCCCTGCGTGAAGAAGCTGCGTGCGATGGAACTGCATCACGGCATGCTGCCGATGCTGGACGTGATCCTGGAGCAGCCGATGGGCGAGAAGTTCGTCATGCTGGCGTTGCAGAACACCGACCAGCGCATCGCCGAAGAAAAGCCCGTTTCGCCGGCATTCCTGTTCGCCGCCCTGTTGTGGCACGAAGTGCTGGCTGCGTGGAAAGCCCGGCAGGAAGCGGGCGAGCGGCCGGTTGCGGCGATGCATGCGGCAATGGACGACGTGCTGGACCGGCAGCGCGCGCAGCTTGCCATTCCGCGCCGCTACGACACGGTGATGAAGGAGCTCTGGCTGCTGCAGCCGCGCTTCGAGCAACGCGGCGGGCAGCGTCCGATGCGCTTGCTGGCGCTGCCGCGCTTCCGCGCCGCCTATGATTTCCTGTTGTTGCGTTGCCAGAGCGGCGAAGTCGAAGCGGAGCTGGGTACGTGGTGGGAGGAGTTCCAGCATGCCGGCGACGAGCGCCGTGCCGAGATGTTGCTGCCGGATACCGGCGGACCCAAGAAGCGTCGCCGGCGTTCGAAGAAGCCCGGCGCAGCCGCCCAGTCCGAGCTGCCGATCGAGTGATGAAGCACGTCCAGCACGTTGCCGGCGAAGTCGGCCCCACGGGAGGGCTCCGCCCCGCCGTGTCGCGACCGCATACTGCGTTCATCGGGCTGGGCAGCAACCTGGCTGATCCGGTCGCGCAGGTTTCGCGGGCACAGGAGGCGCTGGATGGTCTGGCGCAGACGCGGGTTGTACGGTGCTCTTCCCTGTATCGCAGCGCACCGGTGGGTTACCTGGCGCAACCGGATTTCATCAATGCGGTTGCGCAGCTGGAGACCGGGCTATCTCCGCGTGCCTTGCTGGATGCGCTACTGGCGCTTGAGCTTGAACAGGGCCGCACTCGGGAATTCTGCAACGCGCCGCGCACTTTGGACCTCGATATTCTGCTTTATGATGACTTGATCCATCACGAGCATGGCTTGACCATCCCGCATCCTCAGATGCACCTGCGCGCATTCGTGCTGCAACCTTTGCTGGAGATCGCGCCAGACAGCGATATTCCGGGTGTCGGGAACGCCGCGGCTGCGGCAGCACAATGCAGGGATCAGCAACTGCAACGGCTGGTTTAAGCGCAGGAAAGCCGGTCTGGCAGGCCGTGCCCCCTGGTTTTTGTTGCTCAATGGCCGGGAAAGGCTGACCGGTTACGGATATGTGGTCATGATTTGAAGGGTTCTTGAAGAATGCCGCTGGAAAAATATCGATACATCGTGGTGGAAGGTCCTATCGGCGTGGGCAAGACCAGCCTTGCACAGCGTCTCGCGCACGTTGCCGAGGCGCAGCCGTTGCTGGAGAAGCCGCAGGAAAACCCGTTCCTGGCAAACTTCTATCAGGATCCCGTGCGTTATGCGCTTCCCACGCAGCTGTTCTTTCTGTTCCAGCGTATCAATGAAGCGCGCGACCTGGTGCAGATGGACCTGTTTCGCACGCGCACAGTCTCCGATTACCTGTTCGAAAAGGACGAGTTGTTCGCGCGCCTGACCTTGAGCGACGACGAGTACAAGCTGTACCAATCCATATACCAGGGGCTGTCGCCGCAGGCACCCGCGCCCGATCTGGTGATCTACCTGCAGGCGCCCACCTACACCTTGTCCGAGCGCGTGCGGCGGCGCGGGAACCGTTACGAACGGACCATCCAGGACGATTATCTGACGCGCCTCGCCAACAGTTACGGCGAATTCTTCCACCAGTACGACCAAGCGCCGCTCCTGGTGGTGAATAGCGAACACCTGAATTTCGTGGATAATGACGACGACTTCAATCTGCTGCTGGACCGCATATCCAGGATGCGCGGGCGGCGCGAATATTTCAATGTAGGTGCATGATGCGAAAGACGCTCACAACATTGCAGACCATGCGCAACAAAGGCGAGAAGATCGCCATGCTGACTTGTTACGATGCCAGCTTCGCCGCGCTGCTCGAGTCACAGGGGGTGGATGTGCTGCTGATCGGCGATTCTCTCGGCATGGTATTGCAGGGCCACGAGACGACCCTGCCGGTCACAATCGAGGATATGGTCTACCACACCGAGTGCGTGGTGCGAGGGTCGGAGCAGGCATTCATCATCGCCGATATGCCTTTCGGCACGTCGCAAGCCAGCCCGCGCGAGACATTCGCGTATGCGGCACAGCTGATGGCGGCCGGCGCGCAGATGGTCAAGATCGAGGGCGGTATGGAGATGGTCGAGACTGTGCATTTCCTGACCTCGCGCGGAATTCCGGTATGCAGCCATCTCGGCCTTACCCCGCAATCGGTGCATCAACTGGGCGGCTACAAGGTGCAGGGCAAGGGCGATGTTGCGGCGCAAAAAATGGTGCAGGATGCACTGGCGCTGCAGCAGGCAGGCGCGGGCGTGGTGTTGATGGAGGCCATTCCCGCCGCGCTGGCGGCTGAAGTCACCGCGCAACTCGACATTCCCACCATCGGCATCGGCGCGGGCGCGGCGTGTGCCGGCCAGGTGCTGGTGGTGTACGACATCCTGGGCATCTATCCCGGCAAGAAGGCACGTTTCGTCAAGGATTACATGCAGGGAGCGTCCTCCATCGCGCAGGCCGTGGCGAATTACGTTGCCGAAGTGAAATCCGGCGCATTTCCCGCCGCGGAACATAGCTTCTGATGCAGCTGCTACATTCCGTATCCGAACTTCGCGCACGTCTGGCGGGCGAACAGTCGGTCGCCTTCGTGCCTACCATGGGCAATCTGCATGAGGGGCATATCGAACTGGTGCGCATCGCACGGGAGCGTGGCAGCTGCACCAAAGGTACGCAATCCGGTAACCCGCAAGCTGGTCGCGGAGTTGTCTGCGTCGTCGTCAGCATCTTCGTCAACCCGATACAGTTCGGTCCCAACGAAGACTTCGACAAATACCCGCGCACGCTGGAAGCAGACTGTGCAAAGCTGCAGGGGCTGGCTGATGTCGTGTTCGCGCCGGCGGTCGAGGAGATGTATCCCGAAAAACAAAGCATCTTTGTCGAGCCACCGCCCATTTCCAGGGAGTTGTGCGGCGAGTTCCGCCCGGGCCATTTCCAGGGCGTGGCGACGGTCGTGCTGAAGCTGTTCAACCTGGTGCAGCCACGTGTCGCCGTCTTCGGAAAGAAGGATTACCAGCAGCTTTCCATCATCAGGCAAATGGTTATTCAGTTCAATCTCCCCATCGAGATCGTCGGCGCCGAGACGGCGCGAGCGGCGGATGGGCTGGCTCTTTCGTCGCGAAACCAGTATCTGTCGGATGCCGAGCGAACCGAATCCGTAATGTTGAGTCAAACGCTGCGTGGGATGGGTGCAGCGTTGCAGGGCGGGGCTGCTGAGTATGCAGCACTGGAACGCGGGGCGGGTGCGGCGCTTGCCAGGCGCGGCTGGCAGGTGGAGTATGTCTCGGTACGCCGACAGGCCGATTTGGGGGTGCCGGAGAAGGGTGAACGTAAACTGGTGATATTGGCGGCCGCGCGGTTGGGCAAGACCCGGTTGATCGATAATCTGGAAGTTTGTCTTTGACGTCCGGAAGTTTATAATGCGCGCCCCGGATCGGGAGTGGGGTTTTAAGATTGCTTTTCTCGTTTGCTTCCTCCCCGCAAGGAGAGGATTGAGGCGAGGGCGGAGGAAATGACCATGCAGCGAACCATGTTACAGGCAAAATTGCACCGCGTACGCGTGACGCAGTCCGAACTGCATTACGAAGGTTCGTGCGCCATCGACGACGATCTGCTGGATGCTGCAGGGATCAAGGAGTACCAGGCGATCGATATCTACAACGTCACCAACGGCGAACGCTTCAGCACTTATGCCATCCGTGCCGAGCGCGGTTCGCGCACGATCTCGGTCAACGGCGCGGCAGCGCACAAGGCCAATGTTGGCGATATCCTGATCATAGCGACGTTCTCCATCTATTCGGAACTGGAATTGCAGAAATATCATCCGGTGCTCGTTTACGTGGATGAGAACAACGACATCGTCGGCAAGCGCGACAAGATACCCGTTCAGGCAGCCCAGGCGCTTGCCTGAATGAACAAGCCCCGCTTCGGCGGGGCTTTTTTTTTCTGCTCGCTTAGCAGGTTACGGGCAGCTTCATCAGATGCGTCTGGCCAGTTCGGCTGCCTTGCCGATATAAGTTTCGGGGCTTAATTCCTGCAGGCGCTGCTTTTCACTTGCCGGGATATCGAGCGTCCGGATGAAGGTTGCCAGGCTTTCGCGGTTGATGCCGCCCTTGCCGCGCGTCAGTTCCTTCAGCTTGTCATAGGCGTTCTCGATGTTGTAACGGCGCATCACGGTCTGGATCGGTTCCGCCAGCACTTCCCAGCTGTTGTTCAGGTCTTCCGCCAGGCGCTGCGGATTGGCTTCCAGCTTGTTCAGTCCCTTCAGGCAGGACTCATAGGCCAGCAGTGTGTAGCCCAGCGCCACGCCCATGTTGCGCAACACGGTCGAATCGGTGAGGTCGCGCTGCCAGCGCGAGACGGGCAACTTCTCGGAGAGGTGCTTCAGCAGTGCGTTGGCCAGGCCCAGGTTGCCTTCCGCGTTCTCGAAGTCGATCGGGTTGACCTTGTGCGGCATGGTGGACGAACCGACTTCGCCTGCCACCACCTTCTGTTTGAAATACCCCAGCGAGATGTAGCCCCAGACGTCGCGGTTCAGGTCGATCAGGATCGTGTTGGCGCGGGCATAGGCGTCGTACAGCTCGGCCATGCAATCGTGCGGTTCGATCTGGATGGTGTAGGGGTTGAAGGTCAATCCACGGGCTTCGACGAAACGTTTGGCAAAACCTTCCCAATCCACATCGGGGTAGGCGGACAGGTGTGCGTTGTAGTTGCCCACCGCGCCGTTGATCTTGCCGAGTATCTCGACATCGGCGATGCGCTGCGCGGCGCGGCGCAGACGGTACACCACGTTGGCCATCTCCTTGCCCAGGGTGCTGGGGGTGGCGGTCTGGCCGTGGGTGCGGCACAGCATGGGCAGGTCGGCATGCTCGTGCGCGAGATGCTGCAGGCGCTCGATCAATACTTGCAGTGTGGGCAGCATCACTTCGCTGCGCGAGTGGTTGAGCATCAGTGCATGGCTCAGGTTGTTGATGTCCTCCGAGGTGCAGGCAAAATGGATGAATTCCAGCGCGCTGGCGGTCTCGGGAATGGCTGCCAGCTTGTCGCGCAGCCAGTACTCGATGGCTTTCACGTCGTGATTTGTGCGGCGCTCGATGGTCTTGATCTGTTCCGCATCGGCTTCGGAGAATTGTGCTTCGAGCTGCACGAGATGCCCGATCGCGGCAGGGGACAGCGGCGGGAGCTCCTTGATCCCGGCCTCATTGCTGAGCGCCTTGAACCATTCG
>JAJXTT010000035.1 GCA_021783525.1 Pseudomonadota bacterium | reverse complement strand
CATGTGCATCGCCCGACTGGGGTTGCTGCAACACGGCCTGCGGCAGGTCTACCTGCAAGGAGGGGAAGAACAGGTCCACCTCGAAGGCCATCTCCTGTCCGCGTGCCTGGAGCAGTTCCTGATATTCGTGGAACAGGCGCAAGGTGGCGTTGCTGGCCCCATCCGCCAGGGCGTCCAGATAATGGGTCAGGCCAAACAGCGCGCGGCGGATCGCGTCGCGGCGCAAGGCGCTGACATCCCCGGCCTGTTCGAGCTCCAGCAGAAGCTTTTCCAGCTCTGCGCAGAATACCGACAGTCCCGTCAGCGTCAGCATGCGCAACACGCCCCCGATGCGGTGCAGTTCTTCCCGCGCGCCGTTCAACGCCTGGCGGTCGGTTCCGGCGGACGAAAAAAAGCGCTCCAGATCCCGGCTGATGTTCGCCAGCGAGCTGTCCAGCCCGGGCTTGACTGACAACAACGGCAGGGGATTGAAATGTTCCCGCACGTTCGACCTTTACAGCTTGAAACCGGATACGGAGCTGTTCAATTCTGTCGCCATGCTTTCTATCTGCGCAACCGATGCGTTCGTGCGTTGCGTACTCTGCGAGGTCTGTTCGGTGATCTTGAGAATGTCGTTCATGAAGCCCGCCACTTCGCGCGCCATGTCGGTCTGCACTTGCGTGGAAACCGAGATACTGTTCACCAGGTCGGCCAGTTCGTGCGTGGATTTCTCGATCTCGCGCAGCGCCTGGCCCGCGGCGTTGGACAACTGGGCACCTTCGACCACACCCTGGGTGCTCTTTTCCATCGCAGTCACGGCATCCTGGGTGTCGCCCTGAATGGTCTTCACCAGCATACCGATCTGCTTGGTCGCCTCGGCGGAACGTTCCGCGAGGCGCTGCACTTCTTCCGCCACCACCGCAAAACCCCGCCCCGCTTCGCCGGCCGAAGCCGCCTGGATCGCGGCGTTCAGCGCCAGCACGTTGGTCTGCTCGGTGATGTCCGAGATCAGGTCCACGATCTCGCCGATCTCCTGCGAGCTCTCGCCCAGGCGTTTGATGCGCTTGGAGGTGTCCTGGATCTGTTCACGGATGCTGTCCATGCTGGACACCGAATTCTGCACCGCGCGGGCACCCTGTTCCGTCACCGCCAGTGTGCGTCGCGCCACTTCCGACGATTGTGCCGCGCTGCTGTCGACCTCCTGAATGGATTTCGTCATGAGTTCGACCGCCCCGCCCGCATCGCGGATCTCGGCCGCCTGTTTCAGCGTGGCGTTCAACAGTTCCTTGGTGACCGCGCCGGCTTCGCCGGTTGCCCGCTCCACCTGCTTCGACGCCGTCGTCACTCGCAAGACCAGTTTGCGCAATTCGTCGGTCGTGTAGTTGACCGAGTCCGCGATCGCGCCGGTGATGTCTTCCGACACCGTCGCGCGGATTGTCAGGTCGCCATCGGCCAGGTCCGACAATTCGTTCATCAGGCGCAGAATGGCCTGCTGGTTGTTGCGGTTGGTCTGTCCGGCTTCGCGTTCGCGGCGCTTCGATTCGTCCAGATATATCTTGGAGAGCATCAGCAACAGCAGCAGAACCATGCCGCCGGAGAAGAACACAGCAAAGCTGGACAGGCGTCCGGCGGTTGAGCCTTCGTAGCTGTTCACCAGATTTTGTGTCGCGGTCAGCAGCTGGTCGCCCTCTTCCTGGACGCGCCGTCCCGCCAGGCGCGAAGTCAATACGTCGCCCGCATTGGCCGCAATGAAGCCCACCACCGACTGGTAGCCTTCGAAGTCATCCTTCAGCAGCATCACCGTCGCATCGTTCTGCGGCAACTCGTTGATCAGCGTCTGCGCCTCGTTCATCTTCGCGTCCAGCCCCGGCAGGTCTTCCGTCGATGCTGAAGTCAGCACCATCTGCACCGCGCCGGTGATCTGCTCCACCAGCAGGTTCAGGCGGTCGGCCTTCTGCTTGTAGGCAGGCGCGGCCCTGTCGGCAACCTGGTTGGCCAGGTTGATCATGTCGCGCTGTCCTGCCGCACCGCGCTGCAATGTCACCAGCAGCGGGCGTCCTTTTTCGAGCTCGTCCATCAGGCCGCTCATGCGCTTCCAGTGCGCCAGAAGATCATTCAGCGGGTCACGCGCCGCGCCCTCGGTGGGTGGATATTTGTCGCTGCCCTTGTCCAGGGATTCGAGAATGGCGGAAAACTCCGTGCGGGTATCTCCCAGTTCCTCGAACGCTGCGGAATCTCCCGAGAAGCTGGCAGCCGCGTCTTTCGCCAGGCGTTGCGACAACATCAGCAACTTGGAGGATCTTGCGACATAGTGCGAGCTGTAGGACGTGTCGCGCGCATCGATATAGGTAAACGCCGCCGCAATGAACAGAAAGAACAGCAACAACGCGCCCAGGACGCGCAGTTGCCTGTCAAATGACTGCTTGCTGAACCATGGTATCTGTATCGTCCGGACGCTTTTTGCCCTGAGCTCGCCCTTGTTGGCGAAGCTTGGGGTTTTCTTATTCGGCCACGTGAACGGTAACTTAAACGCCATATTTTTCTCCTTCCGAGCGTGACTTACGCCCCGATCTGTAAAAATTCCGGTTGCTGCAGCAGCTTTGCCATTTCCAGTTTGCGCCACACTTGTCCGCCGCCATCCTTCAGGCGAACCTCACCGTCTTCTTCGCTCCGCTCCCATTCGGTGGAGTTGCGAAGTCCCAGTACGCGCGACACCAGCAAACCCGCGTTGAAAGAGAACTTCTGACCCGCCAGCAGCACGCGGCTTTGCCCTTCGTGCGGAATCGCCGACCCGCCCGTGTAGACGCCAAAATCGACGATGCTGTACAGATTGCCGCGCACGTTGGCGACGCCGCTATACCATGGCTTGGTCAAGGGCACGCGTGTCAGGGGCGGCGGCGGCAGGACTTCATTGATGTCCGACATATCGACCAGCCAGAAACCGTCGCCCACCTGAACGCCAAGCGTGGATACGCTTTTGCCGCCGCCGGCCGCCCGGGCTTGCAGCCGCTCCAGAACGTTCTGTTGAAATTCCCGCAGGTTGAAACGTTTCGACATGTCGGCCCGGTACCTAGCCTAAAGCCGCGATCTTGCTGAGCAGTTCTTCCGCACCGATCGGCTTGGTAATGTAGTCCTTCGCACCCTGCCGCATACCCCATATCTTGTCGGTCTCCTGCCCCTTGGTGGTGCAGATGATGACCGGGATGTGCCTGGTCGCCGGATCTTGCGTGATCGCGCGAGTGGCCTGGAAACCGTTCAATCCCGGCATGACCACATCCATCAGGATCAGGTCGGGCAGCTCGGTCTTGGAATCCTCTACCGCCTTCTCACCGCTCTCTGCATAGACAACCGAATAACCTTTTTTGCCGAGGATATCCCCGAGTACGTGCCGCTCGGTTGCGGAATCATCCACGACCATCACCTTGTTAATTGCCATATTCCATTCCCCCGCTATGTTTGGTTGTATGCATCGTCACTGCCTCAATTAAGCTTTTTTTGCTGAACGGTTTGGTCAGGTACTGATCGGCACCGACCAGTTTGCCGCGCGCACGGTCAAACAGGCTGTCCTTGCTGGTCAGCATGACTACCGGCGTATTCTTGAATTCGAGATGGTTCTTGATGAGCGCACAAGTCTGGTAACCATCCAGACGGGGCATCATGACATCGACAAAGATGATGTCGGGCTTGTTGTCGACCACCTTGGAAAGTCCGTCGAAACCGTCTTCCGCCAGCACGACCTTGCAACCGGCCTGCGACAGGAATATCTCGCCGCTACGGCGTATGGTGTTGCTGTCGTCAATGAGCACCACACGGATACCAGCCAGACCTTCGCCCACGTCGTCACCTTTTCCCTGATTGATCTGCGTCCATCTTGCCGTGGACACCCCCATACCCGGATGCTACCGCATTTGTCCTCGTACGTTCAATGTTTCCGCGCCTCTCGGTGCATTGGCGCTTCCGCAACACGGGATCGGGATTCACTCGGCCTGCTTCCATTTTATCGAACAGCCCATGCTGGCGATCTGCTCGCGCGGCCCCTGTCCGGTCTTCGCCACTTGCAGCATGGCGTTGAACAGGTCGCGCGGCGCGTCAGGTACCGCCTCCTTGCGCGATGCATCCAGACGGCCGCGGTATTGCAGTTCGAGATTGGCGTTGAACCCGAAGAAATCCGGCGTGCACACGGCACCGTAATCCTTCGCGATCTGCTGCGTCTCGTCCCACACGTAAGGGAAGGGATAGTCGTACTGCCGCGCCACCAGCTTCATGTTGTCGAACGAGTCCTCGGCATAGTCGGCCGGATCGTTGGACATGATGGCGATGCTGTTAATGCCGTGCTGCTGCAGTTCGAGCGCGTCGCGGATGATGCGGTCGCGGACCGACTTGACGTAAGGGCAGTGGTTGCAGATGAACATCACCAGCAAGCCGTTCTTGCCACGCGCACTTTCCAGCGTGTGGCGTTTGCCGTCGACGCCCAACAAGTCGAACGGACGGGCCTTCCAGCCGAAATCGCAAAGGGGGGGTTGCAGACTGACCATGATTTTCCTCCTTAAAGACCTGCGTTATTGTTCTGGACAATATATTATCACGCCCGTCCAGACGCCCTTGCCCGCCATGTCCGCGCCACGATTCTATTGCCCGCCGCCGCTTCCCCCGGGCGGCAACCACGAACTGCCGCCCGACGCTGCCCATCATGCCAGCCGCGTATTGCGCCTGCGTGTCGGCGATGCGGTACAGATCTTCGACGGTCTCGGCAATGCGCTCGATGCCGCCATCGACTCGATCCAGGGCAAGCATGTCGTGCTCGGCGACCTGCGGGCCGTCCCGGTGCGGGCGGAGTCGGGGCTGCAGATCGTGCTGGCGCAGGCCATGTGCACAAGCGAGAAAATGGACTGGGTAGTACAAAAGGCGACCGAGCTTGGCGCAGCCGAGATCGTGCCGGTGCAGACGCTGCGCAGCGTGGCAAGACTCACCGGCTCGCGCGCCGAAAAACGCGCCGATCACTGGCGCAACGTCGCGATCTCCGCCTGCGAACAATGCGGCCGCAACGCCCTGCCGCAACTGTATCAGCCCCAGGAACTGGGCACATGGTTGAACGCGATGCCCAGGGAAGGCGGTGGCAAATACATCCTGCTGCCGGGCGGCGCGAGCAGCCTGCAGGGTCAGCCGCGGCCGCAAGGCCGCGCTACACTGCTGATCGGCCCGGAAGGTGGCTTTACTGCCGACGAGGCCGAACTCGCCCGGCAAGCCGGATTCGCCCCCATCCTGCTGGGTCCGCGCGTAATGCGCACGGAGACTGCCGCCCTCGCCGGCATCGCCGCGTTGCAGACGCTGTGGGGAGATTTCAACTAATTCACGCAAGGAGACGCCATGCCCTACGTCAATATCCGCATCGCCGGCATTCTCAGCCGCGAACAGAAAGCCAGGATCGCAGAGGAGATCACCGATACCCTGGAACGCATCGCGCACAAGCCGAAGTCTTATACCTACATCGCCTTCGATGAGCTACCGGACGAGAACTGGGCCATCGCCGGAAAATTGCTGGATGAAGAATAATGGTATAAGCGGCTACTCCCGCACCAAGGGCTACGCCCCACCGCGTCGCAGCCGCACCTACATCGCGTTCGACGAATTGCCCGACGAGAATTGGGCCATCGCCGGCAAGCTACTGCACGAGGAGTGATGGTGTACGCGGCTGCTCCCTCACCAGCGGGCTGCGCCCCACCGCGTCACAGCCGCACCTACATCGCGTTCGACGAATTGCCCGACGAGAACTGGGCGATTGCGGGCAAGCTACTGAACGAGGAGTGATGGTGTACACGGCTGCTCCCGCACCAGCGGGCTGCGCCCCACCGCGTCACAGCCGCACCTGCATCGCGTTCGACGAATTGCCCGACGAGAATTGGGCCATCGCCGGCAAATTGCTCGACGAAGCGTAGCGCCACGGCGCGCCGATCATCGTCATAAATTGAAATATAATGCCCGTGCCCGAATCTTGCGCCTCTCCACCGAAACTGAGGAGTTAACCGAACGCCATGCCAACCGCCCCCGCCAGCTCTCCTCCCGATTTCGTTGCCTGGTTCCGTTCCGTCGCACCCTATGTCAACGCGTTTCGCGGCAAGACCTTTGTCATCGCGTTCGGCGGCGAAGTGGTGGCCGACGGCAAGTTCGTCGAACTGACCCATGATTTCAACCTGCTGGCGGCGCTGGGCATACGGCTGGTGCTGGTGCACGGCGCACGGCCGCAGATCGAGCAGAGGCTGGTTCAGAACAACATCGAGGGCAGTTACCACCACGGCATCCGCCTCACCGATGCCGAGACCATGCAGTGCGTGAAAGAGGCGGTCGGCCGGGTGCGCGTCGAGATCGAGGCGCTGCTGTCGCTGGGTCTGGCGAATTCGCCGATGGCCAATGCCGACATCCGGGTGGCCGGAGGCAACTTCATCACGGCCCAACCCATCGGGGTCATCAACGGCGTTGACCTGATGCACACCGGCTGTGTGCGCAAAGTTGACGTCGCGGCGCTGAAAGACCGCATGGAATTCGGCGAGGTCGTATTGCTCTCGCCGCTGGGCTATTCACCCACGGGAGAGGTCTTCAACCTGACGCTGGAAGACGTCGCCACCGCCACCGCCATCGCGCTCGACGCGGACAAGCTGATCTTCCTGACCGATACCGATGGCGTGCACGACAAGGAAGGCTCGCTGCTGAAAGAGCTGACCATTGCCGAAGCCACCAAAATCCTGTCGGGAAAGCGCAGGCTTCCGGACGATGTCGGACTGTTCCTGCCCTGTGCCGTGCGTGCCTGCGAGGCGGGGGTGGCCAGGACGCACCTGGTCAGCCGCCACACGGATGGTGCGCTGCTGCAGGAGTTGTTCAGCGACGAGGGCATCGGCACGATGGTGGTGGAAAGTACGCTGAACACCCTGCGCGATGCGACCATCAAGGACGTCGGCGGCATTCTGCAGTTGTTGCAGCCCCTGGAAGCGGAAGGCATTCTGGTGAGGCGGTCGCGCGAATTGCTGGAGCGCGAGATCAACCGCTTCGTGGTGCTGGAACA
The DNA here is from genome assembly GCA_021783525.1 of Pseudomonadota bacterium. Classification (GTDB taxonomy): domain Bacteria; phylum Pseudomonadota; class Gammaproteobacteria; order Burkholderiales; family Gallionellaceae; genus Sideroxyarcus. The sequence continues at coordinate 3,146 of JAJXTT010000035.1, read as the reverse complement.
CGGCCATCGCATCATCGGTTGCGCGGCGCTTTATCCTTTTGCAGACGAAAAGGCAGGTGAGCTCGCCTGCCTCGCGGTGCAGCCTGCCGCCCGCGATCACGGCTACGGCGACGTCCTGCTCAAGCATATCGCCGCGCGGGCGAAGTCTATGCGGTTGCAGAAGCTGTTCGTGCTGACCACACGCACGGCGCACTGGTTCGTCGAGCGCGGCTTCAAGGAGGTCGACGTGGAGCAGCTCCCGGCACAGAAAAAGACCCTCTACAACTACCAGCGGCGCTCCAAGGTTTTCGTGCTCGCCCTGCGGTAAGGCGTCTGTCGAAAAAGCCGCTTGCCCTGCTATCCAGGCTTCACGTTCGTTACAGGCCGCATCGTCCCGGGTTCATTGCCGCTGGATTTAGGCGCGCATTCACGGTAATGTCACACTCCTCAAGCATAATCTCGGAGTGAACCTCATCATGGCAAGAACAGTACAGTGTGTAAAACTCGGACGCGAAGCAGAAGGGCTGGATCGCCCCCCCTATCCCGGCGCGCTCGGCCAGCGCATCTTTGAAAGCGTGTCCAAGGAAGCCTGGCAAGGCTGGATCAAGTTCCAGACCATGCTGGTGAACGAAAATCGTCTCAACCTCGCCGACACAAAGGCGCGCAAATACCTTGCCGAGCAAATGGAGAATTATTTCTTCGGCGCCGGCACCCAGATGCCCACAGGATACGTTCCGCCGAAAAACTGAATCACCGCCACTACGCAGTACGCTGACAGCCCCTCCCATGGCAAAAACGTTCCCGTCGCAAAACTTCCTGAACCGCGAGCTCGGCCTGCTTGAATTCAACCGTCGCGTCCTGGCGCAGGCGGAAGACCCGGCGGTTCCATTGCTGGAGAGGCTGAGATACCTATGCATCGTCAGCAGCAACCTGGACGAGTTCTTCGAAATCCGCGTTGCCGGGCTGAAGGAACAAGCCAAGCTGGGGGGCCTCGCGGCCGGGCCTGACGGCCTGGAAGCCACGCAGATCCTCAAGCGGCTGTACGCACCGACGCACCAGCTCATCGCCCGGCAGTACCAGCTGTTCAACGAAGAACTCGTTCCCGCCCTGGCGCAACAGGGCATCAAGTTCCTGCGCCGCACGCACTGGAACGAAGCGCAGCAAGCCTGGGTCAAGGATTTTTTCCTGCGCGAGGTGATGCCGGTACTGACGCCCATCGGTCTCGATCCGGCGCATCCTTTCCCGCGCGTGCTCAACAAGAGCCTGAACTTTACCGTCGAACTGCAGGGCAAGGACGCTTTCGGGCGCAACTCCGCCAAGGCCATCGTGCAGGCACCGCGCGTGCTGCCGCGCGCGATCCTGATGCCGCCGGAGATATCGGGTTGTCCTTACGGCTTCGTGTTCCTCTCTTCCATCCTGCATGCGCACGTCGGCGAGCTGTTTGCCGGCATGGAAGTGCGCGGCTGTTACCAGTTCCGCGTAACGCGCAACAGCGACCTGTTCGTGGACGAGGAGGAGGTGAAGAACCTGCGCATCAGCCTGCAGGGCGAATTGCCGCAGCGCCACTTTGGCGACGCGGTACGCCTGGAGGTCGCCGAAAACTGCCCTCCAGAGATGTCGGATTTCCTGCTGCAACAGTTCGAATTGAAGCCGGAGGACCTCTACAGGGTCAAAGGCCCGGTGAACCTGGTGCGCCTGATGCGCATTCCGGACCAGGTCAGCCGCGACGATCTCAAGTTCGCCCCTTTTGCGCCCGGCACGCCCGTCCTGTTGCAAAAGAAGGGAGCGGACATGTTCAAGGTGCTGCGCAAGAACGACGTGCTGCTGCACCATCCCTACCAGTCCTTCAAGCCGGTAATCGATTTCATCCAGCAGGCCGCAGTGGACCCCAGCGTGGTCGCCATCAAGCAGACCGTCTACCGCACCGGGGTCGATTCGGAGCTGATGGAAGCGCTCATCGCTGCCGCACGCAACGGCAAGGAAGTCACGGTGGTGGTGGAATTGCTCGCGCGCTTCGACGAGGAGGCCAATATCAACTGGGCCAGCCGCCTGGAAGAAGTCGGCGCGCACGTGGTATACGGCGTGGTGGGACACAAGACACACGCCAAGATGCTGATGGTGGTGCGGCGCGAAGACAACAGATTGCGCCGTTACGTGCATCTGGGTACCGGCAACTATCACCCGCGAACCGCGAAACTCTATACGGACTTTGGCTTGTTCACGAGCAACGAAGAGATGTGTGCCGACGTGAACCAGGTTTTCATGCAGCTCACCGGCCTGGGCAAGGCGAGCAAGCTGCGCCATTTGTGGCAGTCCCCGTTCACCCTGCATACCAATGTGCTGGCGGCCATCCGCAACGAAACCAGGCTCGCCAAGGAAGGCAAGCGCGGACACGTCATTGCCAAGATGAACTCGTTGCTGGAACCGGAGATCATCACCGCCCTGTACGAGGCATCGCAGGCGGGCGTCAAGGTCGAGCTGATCGTGCGCGGGGTTTGCGCGCTGCGCCCCGGCGTCGCCGGCCTGTCCGAGAATATCCGCGTGCTTTCCATCATCGGGCGCTTCCTCGAACACACGCGCATCTTCTACTTTCGCAACGACCTGGCGCACGATGTCTACCTGGCCAGTGCAGACTGGATGGATCGCAATTTCTTCCGCCGCATCGAAGTCTGCTTTCCCGTACTCGAGGAGAAGCTGAAGAAGCGTGTGTTGGACGAAGGTTTAAAGAGCTATCTGAAGGATAATTGCCAGGCTTGGGAAATGGACTGCAACGGCTTCTGGCATCGCAAATCGCCTGCACGCAGCGCCGCAAACTGTGCGCAGGCCGCCTTGCTGCAGGAACTGGCGCAGCCTCTGGCGGCAGATACCGACTAGTCTTTCTTTGGGCGCCCGGTCTTGATCTTTTCGAGACTGGTGATCGCACGTTTCAATTGGACGGCGTTCAATTTGGCAAAAGCCTGGAGGCTGGCACGCAAGAGTTCGCTTTTCTTCACATGCAATCCGGCTTTGAGCGCTTTCTGCTTGAGCGCTGCGATCAGGTCGTAATCTGTTTGCGGCATGGTAAAGCTGTCGCGCACGACCTTGACCTTGGCGTCCGCCTTCTTTTTCTGCTTTTTTTCCGGCTTGGCTGCGTCCTTTGCCGGAACAGGCTTGCGTACAACAGGGGA
>JAJXTT010000034.1 GCA_021783525.1 Pseudomonadota bacterium | reverse complement strand
AGCAGTGTGGCATAGGCCATGGTGTCATTGCGCTGCCTGTCCCCGCGAGGCAAACAACGTTCATCGCCAAAAAATACCTGGACGCGGGCCCAGTTCACCGGCAGGTAACGCAACTGCTCGTAACAACTGCGCGGCGTTTCACCGCCTGCCAGCGCGAGCCGGAATTCGCCCCTGCTGCCAATGGCCTGAGCCGCAAGGTCGGCGACACGCCGCGCCACGCCGATTGCAAGGTCGGCAGGGGTATCGTGCAGCACAAGCTGTTCGGGCGGGAACGCCATTTTTGTTCGTTTCGTTGTCCGGCCGAAAATCAATAAGCCTGCGTATCCGATCCGCCCGGATCCAGCGAATGGCGCCAGAACTGGTCTTCGCGGTCGAACAGGGAATACGTGCCGCGCGGCCCCCAGCTGCCGGCAGGATAGGTATTGATGAACTCGCGTTCCATAGCCCAGACCTTGAGGACCGGATCGACGATGTGCCAGGCTGCCTCCACTTCGTCTATGCGCAGGAACAGTGAATGGTCACCCATGATCACGTCGAGCAGCAAGCCCTCGTACGCATCGTAGTCCTCTTCGCCGTCCTTGCGGTAGGTCGCATCCAGGCTGATGGTGCGCGTATGCAGGTCCAGTCCGGGCACTTTGACCTGCATTTCCATCTTCAGGCAATCGTCGGGCTGGATGCCGAGCATGATCCAGTTGGGCTGGGGAGGCCCCTGCCTGGTGTGCCGCAGCAGATCCTGCGGCGGATTCTTGAAGCGGATGCAGATTGCCGAGCTGTTCTGGGCGAGCCGCTTCCCGGTGCGCAGATAGAACGGGACGCCGGCCCAGCGCCAGTTATCGATGAACAATTTCATGGCGGCGTAGGTTTCGGTCGTGCTGTCCGGCGCCACGCCTTTCTCTTCCAGGTAGCCCGGAACCGCCTTGCCGTCGACGCTGCCGCCGGCATACTGGCCGCGAAACGCATGTGCGTGCACCGCATTCTGGGTGATCGGCCGTATGGCCTTGAACACTTTGACCTTCTCGTCGCGCAGATGCTCGGCCTCCATGGACAGCGGCGGCTCCATCGCCACCAGCGCCATGAGCTGCAGCAAGTGGCTCTGGATCATGTCGCGCAATGCGCCCGAGCCCTCGTAATAATCCGCGCGGCCGTCCACGCCCAGCGTTTCGGAATGGGTGATCTGCACATGATCGATGTAGTGATTGTTCCATAAGGGTTCAAGCAGCAGGTTGGCGAACCGGAACACCATGACGTTCTGCACGGTGCCTTTGCCGAGATAGTGATCGATGCGGAAGATCTGCGGCTCGTTAAGGTGCCGATACAGGCTGGCCTGCAGCGTCTGCGCGCTCTGCAGGTCGTAGCCGAACGGCTTTTCGATCACCACGCGCCGCCAGCCGTTCTTCTGCTGGAGCAGGCCGACGCTGCCCAGCTTGTCGACGATTCCGGGATAGTCGGTCGGCCGCACGGCCATGTAGTAGACGATGTTGGGCGGCAGACCGGTCCCCTCGTCCAGCAATTGCTGCAGGCGCGAGTAGGCCGTATCGTCGTCCGGCGGAATGGCAAAATAATTCAGGCGCCCGCAAAAGCGCTGGAGTGCAACCTCGTCGATGTCCTGCCCGTGCTGTCCGCGCAATATGCCGCTGACAAACGCCAGCCAATCTGTCCGCTCGCGCTGCGCGATGTCGCACCCGAGTATGACCATGCGGTCCGGCAAGCGGTTTGCGGTTTCCAGGTGGAACAGCGCCGGGATCAGTTTGCGGCGGCTCAGATTGCCCCCCGCTCCGAATATGGCCAATGTACAGGGATCCAGCGTTTTCATGCAGGACATCCTTTCAGTTCATGCGACCGATCTGGCTTGTTCATGCGGGTGTTCCTTTTCACTCATCGATTGGGCGCGACGAAGCTTCAGCCATGCGTCCAGCACGCACGCGACCGACCATGCCTGGGCCGGACTTCCGCGGGCCGTGTGGGGAGCCTCTCCGTCGAATATTTCGCTCACCGTGCCCAGACCCGCTTTGTTGAGATGGTCCTGCATGCCCTCCAGTCGCGACAAGGCGCGTTCCGCATTGCCGCTGACCCGGTATTCCGCCATGGCGTAATGGCCGAGCAGCCACGCCCAGGCCGTGCCCTGGTGGTATGCGCTGTCGCGCGACCAGACATCGCCCTGATAGTTTGCGCGGTAATCGGGACTGGCAGGGTCCAGCGAGCGCAAGCCGCAGGGAGTCAGCAGGTGTCGCGCGCAGATGGCAACGACATCCTGCCGGGCGTCGGGGCCCAGCGGAGTGAACGGCAGGCTGACCGCAAAAATCTGGTTGGGACGGATAGCATCGTCGTTGCCGTCGGGTGAGTCGAGAACATCGAATAATCCCTTGTGTTTCGGCCGGACATATCGCTGGAATCCGACCCGGGTCCTTGCCGCCATCGCCGAGTATTCTTTCGCGCGCTCTTCATCCTTCAGGATATGTGCGAAGTACTCCATCGTCTGCAGGGCGTTGTACCAGAGGGCATTTATTTCCACCGGCTTGCCGATCCGCGGGGTGATGACGTTGTCGCCCACCCTCGCATCCATCCAGGTGAGCTGCACGCCGGTCTCGCCGGCGCGCAGCAGGCCGTCCGAGCCGTCCATGCCGATGCCGTGGCGCGTGCCGTTGCGATAATGCTTCACGATCTGCTGCAATACCGGCCATGCATAAGCCAGCGACGGCAAGTCCTTGATGACCGAAAAATACTCGCACCAGGCCGCGATGTACCACAGCGCGGCATCCGCCGTGTTGTATCGGGCTGCCTCGCCGTTGCCCGGAAAGAAGTTTGGCAGCATGCCGCGGTCCACCATCGGCAGGTATTCCAGCAACAGGCTGCGTGCCTGCTGGTAACGTCCGGTCGCCAGCAACAGTCCCGGCAGTGCGATCATGCTGTCGCGCCCCCATTCGCCGAACCAGGGGTATCCGGCCACGATGGCATCGCTCCGTCCGGCCTCATTTGGCTCATGACGGATTACAAAACTGTCCGCCGCCAGTATCAGCTGATCTATCCATGCGGGCGCCTGTATCAGTTCCGGCACGGTGATCTTTGCGCGGGTCAACGTGGCGAGGTCGCGCGCCTGGAAGCGCCGCATCGCGTCCTCCATGTAGCAGGCGGGTTCATCCTCCTCGATCGAAGCGGTCAGCCCTACCCAGTGCCCGGCATGAATGGGGAACGTCATGAAGCCGACGCACAAATGGCGATCAAGGTTGGACAGGCCGCGGTCGCGTTCGGCGGGCAGATCGAAATCGTCTACCCAGTAGTCTGCGCTCTGCACTTCGCCGCAGCGGGAGTGAAAATGCAGGGTGGGGCAATCCGGATAGGCGATGTCCAGTTCGTGGTCGTTGGTCTGGAAAGAGGGTGAATTGTTTTCAAACCCGGTGATGCCGTGATGATCCCGGACATTGGTCAGCAGTCTCACACGCAAACTCACCTTGCGTTCCGCCGGGTTTTCCAGCAGGCGCCAGGCCAGGCTGGTGCTGTGCCTGCCATACTCCATCCAGATGCGCGCCTCGATCAGCAAGTCATCCAGACGGTAGCGCCAGACCGGCATGCGCCCGTCCAGCCGGAATGATTCTATGCAAAGATGACCCAGCGGCTCCACCGTGCCGCTGCCCCAGCGATTGGTATGCAGGGGAATGACGCGGTCGCCGTCCAGCAACTCGGCGTCGGCCTTGGCAAACAACAGGTGCCGTTGCAGATGCGATTGCAGGGGGGCGATCAGCAAGCCGTGATAACGCCGGGTCAGCGTGCCGGCAACCGTGCCGCCGGCGTAGCCGCCTTTGCCGTTGGCCAGCCACCATTCATGCTGTTCCGCAAGTTCGAGACTGCTGCAGACTTCGCGATCCAGATGCACCAGCTGTGGAAGTGATTGCTTCACGATTGACTCCTTGCCCATGCCTTCAGAATTTTTCCATCAGCATCTTTTCCAGCTTGATCTGGTCCACGGTGAAGCCGCGTATGCCCTCGGCGAGTTTTTCAGTGGCCATGGCATCCTCGTTCATTGCCCAGCGAAATTCTGCTTCGCTCATCGGCATCGGTCGCACGTCGGTCACGCCCGTGTCGGTCAGCTTGCGCGGCAGCGAACCTTGTGTGGCTTCCAGTTTCTGCAGAAAAACCGGCGCGATGGTGAGGCGGTCGCAGCCGGCCAGGGCCACAATCTCGTCCATGTTGCGGAACGAGGCGCCCATGACGATGGTCTGGTAGCCGTGTGCCTTGTAGTAGGCGTAGATCCTGCGCACCGAGAGCACGCCGGGATCGGCTTCCGCAGCAAAGTCCTGGCCGCTGTGCGCCTTGTGCCAGTCAAGGATGCGCCCGACAAAAGGAGAGATCAGCGTGACGTTGGCCTCCGCGCAGCAACGCGCCTGGGCAAAGCCGAACAGCAGGGTAAGATTGCAGTTGATTCCCTCGCGCTCAAGGATTTCAGCCGCGCGTATGCCTTCCCAGGTGGAGGCGATCTTGATCAGCACGCGGTTGCTCGCTATTCCCGCTGCACTGTAGAGGCGGATCAGCTTGCGCGCCTTCGCCACTGTGGCATCCGTATCGAAGGAAAGCCGCGCATCGACTTCGGTCGAGATGCGTCCCGGAACGTACTTGAGTATTTCCAGCCCGACATCCACGGCCAGTTTGTCCATGGCGTCTCGCGCCCGTTGTACCGGGTCGTCGCTTTGCGATTTCCCCCACGAGACCGCATCGGTGATGAGCGGAACATATTCCGGCAGGGATGCCGCCTTGAGCAGCAGGGAAGGGTTGGTCGTGGCATCCTGCGGACGATGATGGCTGATCGCGCCGATATCTCCCGTGTCCGCCACGATGACGGTCATGGATTCAAGTTGTTCCAGCAGGTTGGCCATGTCGATTCCTGAAATGTCGGGGTAATGACGGTTAGTCGATTTTCTGCGCCGGCGTCCGATCGCCGGTTTCAGGCAACGGCCAGCTGTTTTTCCGATGCCATTCCAGAGCGGTTTTGTTGCCGGATGGTTCGCCTTCTCGGGAGCGGTTCGATGTGCCAGATCTTTTCGGCATACTCGCCGATGCTCCTGTCGCTGGAGAACATGCCCATATGCGCCACGTTCAGGATTGCCTTGCGCGTCCATTCCGCAGGCTTGCTGTAGAGGGCGTCGACTTTCATCTGGCATTCGACGTAGGCGGCGTAATCCGCCAGGAGCAGGAAGCGGTCGCCGCCGTGCGTGAGCGCGTCCGCGATCGCGCGGAAGCGTTCCGGTTCTTCCGGCGAAAAATAGCCGGAGCCTATCATGTCGAGCGCCTGCCGCAATTCGCCGTTGGCGTGGTAATGGTCCCAGGGGCTGTAGCCATTTCGCTGCAGGCTGGTTGCTTCCTCGATGTTCAGTCCGAAGATGAAGATGTTGTCCCATCCCACTGCGGCGCCGATTTCGACGTTGGCGCCATCCATCGTGCCGATGGTCAGTGCCCCGTTCAGCGCCATCTTCATGTTGCCGGTGCCGGAAGCCTCGGTTCCCGCAGTCGATATCTGTTCGGACAGATCGGTGGCGGGAATGATGTCGGTCGCGATCGCGACGTTATAGTTGGGTATGAACACCACTTTCAGCAGATCGTGCATGGCGGGGTCGTTGTTGACGAAGTCGGCCACATCGTTGATCAGTTTGATGATGAGCTTGGCTGCAGCATAGCCCGGCGCAGCCTTGCCGCTGAAGATGACCGTGCGCGGCACCAGTCCCTCGGTCTTTCCCGCGCGGATGCGGTTGTACCGTGTGATGACATGCAGCAGGTTGAGCAGTTGGCGCTTGTATTCGTGAATGCGCTTGATCTGCACGTCGAACAGCGAATCGGGGTTGACCTCGATTTTCAGGTGTTCGCGGATATAGGCCGCAAGTTTCGCCTTGTTGGCTTGCTTGACGGACATGAATGCCTGCTTGAAGGCTTCGTTTTCCGCGAGGGGCGCGAGCCGTTCCAGCTCCTCCAGCCCGGTTTTCCATCCATCCCCGATATGCCGGGATATCAGGGCAGACAACGCCGGGTTGGCCTGGTTGATCCAGCGGCGGGGAGTGATGCCGTTCGTGATATTGATGATCTTGCCCGGATAGATCCGCTCGAAATCGGCGAAGGTGGTGTTTTTCATCAGTTCGGTATGTATCCTGGCCACGCCATTCACCTTGTGGCTGCCGACGATGGCCAGATTCGCCATTCTGATCCGCTTGCCCATGTTCTCGTCGATGATCGAGACGCGGCGCAGCAGCTCGACATCGCCGGGGTTCCGGTGCATGACATCGTGCAGGAAGCGGTGGTTGATTTCGTAAATGATCTGCATATGGCGGGGCAGCACCCGTTCGAACATTTCCAGCGGCCAGGTTTCCAGGGCTTCCGGCATCAACGTATGGTTGGTGTAGGAGAAGACCCGTACTGTGATGTCCCATGCGCGGTCCCAGTCCAGATGATGGATATCCATCAGCAGTCGCATGAGCTCGGGTATGGAGACGGAAGGATGGGTGTCGTTCAGCTGGATGGCGGCCTTGTCCGGCAGAAGGTCGAAATCCTGGTGGTATTTCTGGAAGCGGAAAAGGATGTCCTGCAGCGACGCGGTAACGAAGAAATACTGCTGTTTCAGCCTGAGCTCCTTCCCCATCAGGGTCGTGTCGTCCGGATAGAGTACCTTGGACAGGCTCTCCGATTCGCTTTTGTCCCCGACCGCCTTGATATAGTCGCCGTTGTTGAAGTAGCGCAGGTCGAAATCGCGCGTCGCCTTGGCGGACCACAGGCGCATGTTGTTGACCGTGTTGTTGCCGAAGCCCGGGACCGGAGTGTCGTACGCCATGGCCATCACTTCCGTCGTATCCAGCCAGTGGTAGCGGTAGGTGCCGTCATCGTCCTTGCAGTGCATGACCCGTCCGTAGAAATTCACTTTGTAGAGGAGATCAGGGCGCGGGAATTCCCAGGGGTTGCCGTAGCGCAGCCAGTTGTCCGGGCGCTCTACCTGGTAGCCGTTTTCGATGTCCTGATGGAACATGCCGTATTCGTAGCGTATGCCATAGCCGTAGCTGGGGATGCCGAGTGTTGCCAGCGAATCCAGAAAGCAGGCTGCCAGACGCCCCAGGCCGCCATTGCCGAGCGCCGCATCCTCCTCGATCTCGCGGACGGCATCGAAATCCACACCCAGCTCATGCAGCACCTCGCAGCAGTTTTCGAAGAACCCCATGTTCAGCAGGCTGTTGGCAAGCATCCGGCCGGTCAGGAATTCCAGCGAAAGGTAATACACGCGCTTGACGTCCTCCTGATAGTACCTGCGCTGAGTCGCCATGCAGTGCTCTATCAGGCGGTCGCGTGCGGCGAATGCAACCGCGTGGAACCAGTCGCGGACCGAGGCGTTGAGGGACTCCTTTCCAACGGCGTAGGTGAGGCGGTTGACCAGGGAATGCCTCAGCGATTGCTTGTCCAGTCCGAGAAATTCATGCTGCGTTGCACCGTATTCTTTCTTGTCAGCCATGGTTGCCTCCATTGTGGTCGAGCGCATCAATGCCGGATTGCCGCCTGACAGCCTGTCGTCAGGGAACGAAACATTTCGATTCGATCATGCTGGCCGCTGCCGGAAAACTGTTTGCATTGTGCCGCTCTGCAGGGAGTTGCCGAACCGGGATTTGACCGGGCCAAGTCGCGCCAGGATTCGAATCAATTCGTGACTGCGAGCGACACACATGGGTAATATAAGCATTGCGGCGACGCTGCGTAATTAATAAAAATTCATATTGCAGGGAATCGCGAGCGGGTGCTCGCAGCGAATTTCGAGGACGACCCGATGCCGGATGGAGAGGCATCCGGCTCGGGATTGTCATGGCGGCATTTTTCAAATTTCCGGAGCGCCGTCAGTGCTTCCGGCGCCGACCGGGTGAGGCGGAGGCTCAGAAATTGTAAGCGCCGCCGATGGAAATCATCCGCATGCCGATGCCCGGAACAAGTTCTCCCAGGTCTTCATATTGCATGCGTATGACAATCCCGCTTCCCACGTTGTACTGGCCGCCGATGCCGTACATCCGGTTGGATTTGGAGCCGCTGATCGAAGGCAGGGGGTTTCCGGAATTGTCCGTTGAAGAGTAGTTCATGGTGTTCCGGTCCATCCCGAGCTTGAGGGAAACCGAAGCGGCATCGTTGATCGGATACGAACCTACGGCGGCAATCTGCAACGAGTTCGTATCGAAGGAGTACGAAGCCAGTGTTGGCGGATACGGGTAGGCGTAACCGTATCCGTAGCCATACCCATAGCCATAACCTCCATAGTCGCATCCGTAGTAGCAGTTGTCGCTCGAACTCGACAGCATCGCGTAGCCGGCTTCCACGGCGAACATCGGAGTGAAGTTGTAACCTCCCACAACGCGAAGGCCGGAGGTGCTGGGATAATTCGAGCCACCAAACGATGCTGAGGCAAAATCAGCGCCAATATAAAACTTCCCGGATACGTCGGTCGAGACCGGGGAGCCGTCAAAGTCATCAAACTCGTCAGCGATGGCGGGGCAACTCATCAGTCCGGACAGCAGTGCGATAGTCACAATGTTTCTCATGATGCACCTGTATTTTTTCATTGCCGTAAAAGGATCGCTCACGAAAAGAGTACGCGTCCGGTAGTTGTATCGACCAGCACTTCCTTGATTGCATCTCCGTGCCTGATTTCGATCAGGTAGGCCATCTTGCCCGGACTCAGTGCCGGCTTGCCGCGGTTCAGGGTATTTCCCGAAGTCATTTGTTCCGCGCTTGTCACGAGCGCGATCCTGTTTCTGGAAAAGACGGTGTCTTCGATCTTGAAGTTCCCGTCAACAAATCCGATTGCGGCAGTCAAGGCGATAATTCGTGCTGCGTCCAACGAGATTCTCAGTGCCGTCATGATGTGCCTCCAGACTCAGGGGTATATGCCGTTGCGATGCGACGACGCATTTCGGCAATTCGGAGCGGTGCATTTTCGGTGGCGTTTTCATCTGGTTTTGCTGGATTGGTGCATTGCATCACTGATCGTATGAAACTGCTGATCCATTATTCGGGATACCGTCTCCAAAGGGCGGCCAGATCCCGGCTACAGTTCATTTAAACATGACCGCGCAAGCGAAATGCATTAATTAAAATTCATATTCAGAAGCTGTTCCCTAGGCGGGGCTGGAGCAACACATGAGCGCCGACTTGCATGCGCGGAACCCGAAGTCCTGCTACCGGCGGCGTGCCGCATTGAAGTAGAATCGCAACCGATCTTCCGACGTGAACAATTTCCCATGACCATCGCCAATCTGGCACCTGCCTATACCGATCCATTCCATCTTGCCGATGCCGTGCAGAGCCAGGGTTTCGGTGTTTTGAGTCCGTCAGGTCTCGCAACCTTCCTGGATTTTCCATTGTCGGCGCTGGATGCGCTGAAAGCGGACTGGGACGACCTGCCGCCGGACAACTTCCTCAAGGACGGCGGGAATTATCGCCGCCGCCGGCACTCCAGTTTCATCGTGAACGGCCGGGAGATCGAACAGGTCGCGCATCGGGCGCATTACCAGCCGCTGGAATACAACGCGCTGCACGGCGGCATGCTGCGCCTGTTCGAGCCGGTGAAACCCGGTTTTGTGGCACAACCGGTAATATCGAAACTGTTGCTCGCGATCGCTCAAGTCTGCACCTCGGTCAAGGGCGAGCATCCCTGGCATGTGGAGCTGCACCAGTTTCGCATCGACACCAGCAATGGCATCGGGCGTCCGACGCCGGAGGGCGCGCACCGGGACGGCACGGATTTTGTGGCCATCCTGTTTGCGGGGCGCGAGAACATTCGCGGCGGCGAAAGCCGCATCTTCGAATTCAACGGGCGCCACGGGCAGCGCTTCACCCTGAGCGAGAAGTGGACGCTGCTCCTGCTCGACGATCAGCGTGTCATACATGAATCGACACCCATCCAGCCCGTGGGCGAGGGCGGACATCGTGATACGCTGGTGCTGACGTTCCGGGCGGGAGGTTTTCTGGAGCCTGGCAATCTACCTGGATAGGAGGGCGGTGATGAAGATCGGTGTTCCCAAGGAAGTGAAACCTGACGAGTACCGGGTCGCGCTGGTTCCGGCCGGTGCCGCGGCGCTGGTGGCGGAAGGGCATGCGGTCTATGTCGAGCGCGGTGCCGGGTTGGGCAGCTCTTTCAGCGACGAGCAGTATTCGGCCGCGGGCGCGAATGTCGTCGCCGACGCGGCGACTGTCTGGGCGGCG
>JAJXTT010000033.1 GCA_021783525.1 Pseudomonadota bacterium | reverse complement strand
GGTTCTGCATTCCGTAGATCGCGCTGTGCCAGGAAGGCTTCAGCGTCATCTCGAAGTCCCATGCGATCATGGTGGCATACAGAACGGTGAAGAACGGGACCCAGCAGGCGACATGATGGAACTTCGCACGATCCTCGTCGCTGCGCTCGGCGACTTCCTGGCGCTTGATGAACATACGCCATACGAACATGATCACCAGCATGCCGATCACTTCGCGCGCAGCCAGCAGCGGCAGGGTATACCAGCCCGGCATGTGCACGTTCTCTCCGTGGGAAACGTGGCCGATCCAGGGGAAAGTCTGGTTTCCGCCGATCAGCAATACCACCATCATTGCGAATGCCATCGGGAACAAGGAGTACAGGGACACTGCCAAGTCGCGCACCTGAAAGCGCCACTTGGCGCCGACCAGGTACAGCACCGAACACAAGGCCACGCCACTCAATGCCAGATAAGTGACCACCATGAAGCTGGCAGTCAGAACCGACCAATTACTATAAGAAATCATGCTCTTCCCCCTTAGTTAGCGGCCGTTCACATTAGCCTGCACAGTTCCACCCTGTTGCAGCACCTTGCGCACGTAGTTGACCACATTCCAGCGCTCGGTCGGGGACAGGTCGTTGGCATAGGACGGCATCACCGCCCCTCCGAACGTCATCATTCCCCAGATATAGCCGTCGCTGACTTCCTTGGCGTGATCGGCAGTCAGGTTGTAGGGCTGCAATACCAGTTTCTGCCCCACCAGTCCGTCACCCTTTCCGGCGTAGCCGTGGCACGGTGTGCAATAGATACCGAACAGCCTGCCTCCGAACTCGATCGATTTTTGATTGGCGACCACCGGGTTCTTCTGCTTGTCGGCGGCATCCATATCCTTCACGAAACTGGTTGTGCCGGGAACCGGTACCGAGCGCTCCGGATAGGTTGCCATGCCCGGATGAGCCGGATCGACGCTTTCCTGCGGCTTGACGCTGATCTGTTCCGACATGTCCCTGGACCAGGGCCACGCTTGCGCCACCGCAGGCGCGATCAGCAACGCGATTGTTAAAGTGATTTTTTTCATCTGCCAGCCTCTTCCTGAATTTCCAATGCCTTGTGCTTGGTGAAAATATCCTTGAGTATCGCCACAGAACCGTCATCGGCCTTGACCAGGATGCCGATCTGGTCTTCCGAGACTTTGGCGCTGTAAAGCGGCGAACGCCTTGCCGGCAAGCCGGCGCAAAACAGGAAACCCAGCACGGTGATATATACCCCGCCCAGAATGAACATCTCATAAGTCAGAACCAGATCCGGAGGGATCGGCACGATCGGTTTACCGCCCTTCATCTGGGAATAGAAACTGGCCTGCGATCCCGCAATCAGCGAGAACGCCAGCAATCCCCCCGTCAGGGCGCCGCCCAGAGTAAACCACTGCACCTTCACGGGCTTATCGCCGAGAAACTCCTCGACTTCCGGATGCTCGATCGGCGATTTGACAACCAGATCGTCCGCAGCACTGAAACCTTTGATGTCAGCATTGCGCAACTCTCGTACGACCGCCTCCGCTTCGTCGAAATTGTTGTACAGGGCCAGCAAATAACGTTTGCTCATTTAGTTGGCTCCTTTCACAGCGAGTTCTTCCTTCACAGCCTGCTCTTCCTTCTTGAGTGCCAGGCTGCGGTGATAGACCATTTCCTTGACTTCATACATGGAGACGGACGGCACGATCTTGCAGAACACCATGAACAGCAGGGTGAACCAGCCGAAGCTGCCGAACACGATCCCCCATTGCACCATGCTGGGCCACATGTGCTCGTCCCAGGTCCATGGGTAATATCCATGCGAGAAGGTCGGCGCAACGATCATCCAGCGCTCCAGCCACATGCCCAGGTTCAGCAGCAGCGACACCGCGAACATCACCGGGATGTTGGTCTGCCATTTCTTGACCATCATGACGAACGGCAGCACGGAACCGCAGAAGATCATGCCCCAGAAGAACGGGGCAAAGCGGCCGGTTGCTTTCTCGATCAGCACTGCCTTGGCTGCCACGTCGTGGCTGTACCACGTCGCGGCGAATTCGACGCAGTTCAGGTAAGTCCACACCATGGCGATCGCGAAAGTCAGGCGTACCGTCTTCTTCAGGATCGGCAATGTCATGTATTCCTCGAACCTGAACACGTAGCGCAGGATGATGAACAGCGTGATGATCGCAGCACAGCCGGAATACAACGCGCCTGCCACGAAATACGGAGGGAATGACGTAATGTGCCAGCCAGGTTGCTGCGACATCGCAAAGTCGGACGCCACGATGGAGTGCACCGACACCGCCAGCGGAATCAGGAAGCACGCGATGGTCAGATAGGTCACGCGGAAATTGCGCCATTGCCGGTCGGTGCCTTCCCAACCCAGCGCGAGCAGCGTGTACAGCTTCTTGCGCCAGCCCTGGTGGATGTTGTCGCGGCAGATCGCCAGATCCGGGATCGAACCGATGTAAAGAAACAGGACGGACGAACTCAGGTAAGTGAAGATCGCCATCGCATCCCACAGCAACGGAGACTGGAAGTTGGGCCAGACCCAGCGTTCGCTCGGGTAGGGCAGCGCGTAGTAGACCTGCCACAGGCGCCCCAAGTGCACCATCACGAACAGCCCGGCCGTCATCAGCGAGAACGTGGTCATCGCCTCGGCAAAACGGTAGATCGGCTTGCGCCAGTCGGCATGCATCAGGTGCAGGATCGCCGACAGCAACGTCCCGGAGTGGCTCATGCCGATCCAGAAGATGAAGGTGGCGATATACAGCCCCCACACATTAGGGTTGTCAAAATTACCTACCCCCAGACCGACGTTATACTGATAAATTTCGCAGCCCACCGCCACGCCCACCATGGCGATGGCCACCAGCAAAATCACCCAATACAGTTTGCGAGGCGACTCAAGACTCTTGAGCACATCCTTGTTGATCTGTGCCCAGGCGATGTCTTCGCGGATATCTTTTCCCATTTTCCTATTTCCCCCTTGTGCCTTATACGGCGCTTTCGCGCACCCGTTCCAGATACATTACCGACGGATATGGGCGCAGTTCTTCCAGGATGCGGTAGCCGCGCAAACGGTTGCCTTCCTTCTCATCCTTCTCCTGTACCTCTTTGGTCAAGTCGACCTGCTGGCTCTGCCACTGTTTGGCGACCTGCGATTCGGGATTGTGCAGATTGCCGAACGTGATCGCGCCAACCGGGCACGCTTCCTGGCATGCAGTCTGCACATCACTGTCCTGCACCTGACGGCCCTCTGTCTTCGCATTGTTGCGTGCGGTATAGGTGCGCTGCTTGCAGAATGTGCATTTTTCCATCACGCCCTTGGTACGCACGGTCAGGTCCGGATTGAGCTGCTGGTTCAACGGCTCCGGCCAGACCTTTTCCTGCTCCGGGTAGTTGTACCAGTTGAAATAACGCACCTTGTACGGGCAGTTCGCCGAGCAGTATCTGGACCCGATGCAGCGGTTGTAAATCTGCGAGTTCAGGCCGTCCTCGGTGTGGTTGGTCGCGCCAACCGGGCACACTGTTTCGCACGGTGCCGCCTCGCATTGCTGGCACATCATCGGCAGGAAACGCGCGCCCTTGTCGGCGCCAAATTCGCCCACGCCGGCACTCTCGTCCCAGTAGCGCTCGATGCGCATCCAGTGCATGGCCTGGCCGTGCGAATATTTCTCCTTCCCCACCACCGGCAGGTTGTTCTCGGCATAGCAGGCCACGCTGCAGGCGTTGCAGCCGGTGCAGGCATCGAGATCAATAGCCATCGCCCACTTGATGTCGGATGGATAGGCCTCCCAGTCGGGATACCCCTTGTCATCGACCGGGTGGGTATGGCGAAACTTTGACCAGTTTTCTAACAGATTGGAAACTGACATGCTTTAAACCTCCTTCGAAAGGTCGACCTTGTCGGCCGATACCTGGACTGCAATCTTCGGTTTGCCCGCCTGGCTGCCGCCGACCGGCCCCTCTTCCTTGACGATGATGACGCGCTGACCGGTCTTGCTGATCTTCACGCTGGTTTCGTTGAGCGCCAGTTCGCCGGTCTCCTTGTCGTATACCGCATCGAGCATGCCGAATACGTTGGCGCCGACGCCTCTGGCATAGCGCCCCATCGCCTCGTGTCCGTAGCCGACCGGCACGGAGACCGCGTCGGGGTGGATGCCCGGGAACAGGTAAGCCTGCGTCTTGATGGAACCGCTCCTGGAAGCGATCTCGACGATATCGCCCTCAACGATGCCAAGCTTGGCTGCGGTCTTCGGGTTGATCTCGACCCAGGAATCCCACACGATCGTGGTCAGCGGATCGGGCGATTCCTGCAGCCACGGCTCGTTGGCGTTACGTCCGTCGCGGATGCTGGCCGACACGGCCGGGATCAGGCGCAGCGGATAGGACGGATCGGCATCGGCCGCAACCGGCAACTTCAATCCTGCCGCAGACGCCTTGGCAGATACCGAGCCGGCAATGCCTTTAAGCGGTACGATGCCCTTGCTCAGCGTTTCGTTCCAAAACACTTCGTCGTCATCTCCGGCCTTGCCGCCAAGCGCGACCTTGTTCTTCAGCACGGCGCTGCGCAAATAGGAGTAGAAGTCGTCGAAAGGCTTGTATTCATCCGCCTTGCGCTGCTTGAGCAAGGCCAGCAGGATGTCGCCTACCCCGCGCGTATCCGGGAACACCTTCTCCATCATGGGCTGACGGAAACTCATCTGCGCATACGTATTCGAGCCGGCTTCTTCCGGTGCAGCCATGTATTCCGGCACCACGGTCGCCCAGTCCTCCATCGCGGAGTCCAGCGGCAGGATCAGGTCGGCCGCCAGCGCGGTTTCGTCCATGTAGTGCGCGAACGCCACCTTGAAGTCGGCCTTGGCGAAGTTGTCCTTGAACTTCATCGAAGCCGGCGCGCTGAACACCGGATTGACGCCGTAACTGAACACCACCTTGTACTTGCCCGCGGCAAGGCCGTCGTTGAGTGCGATCAATGAAGAACGGTTGCCCACGGTCGGCGCGATCTGGGGGAACGGCACGCTGGCAGACGCCTCGACCGTTTTGCCGACGTTGCCCAGCACCCGGTTGAGTAGCGCGATGGCTGCGGCATTCTGCGAACCGTGCGCGTAACCTTCTGCCGCACTGCCCGCCAGCACCAGGCTGGGTGTGCGTTCCTTCAGCAGCGCCGCCAGCTTTTCGATCTGCTCGGCCGAGACATCGGTCTCCTTGCTCGTGCGCTCTGCCGTATATTCATTGCTGACCGCGGCGACATCTGCCGGGATGGACATACCAGCCTTGCCCAGCGCATTGATGAGGCCCAGCGCGAGCACGCCTTCCGTACCCGGACGAACCGCGATCCAGCGATCCGCATTCGCTCCGGTCAGCGTCATCTTCGGCTCGATCTGCACCAGCACGCCGCGGCCTTCCGGACGGGTGCCCTTGCGGAACTGCGCGTACTGCTGCGAGAAGTGCACCGGAGAAACCCACGCTCCGAGGAAGTCGGCGCCGAACGACACCACGACTTTGGCCTTGTCGATGCGGTAGCGCGGCATCGACATGCCATAGGCCTTCTTGTTGGCGGCGCGCAGCACCGCGGGAGAAATCGCCTCGTAGGAGAAATGGTTCTTGCTGCCCAGCGCATCCATGTAATTCCCCAGCAGCGCCTGCACATGGCCGCTCATTCCGCCGGTGATGAACGCGATCTCCGCACCCTTGGTACCGTTCAGCTTCTCGTTGATCAGCCCGAGCGCCTTGTCCCAGGTGATGGTCTCGCCCTTGTCACCGGTGCGCAGCAGAGGCTCGCGCACGCGGTCCGGGTTGTAGTGCGCCTGCACGCCCGACTGTCCGAGGCCGCACATCCTGCCGCGGTTGATTGGCGAATTCGGGTTGCCTTCCGCCTTGAGCACGCGGCCTTCGCGTACACGCCCCATGATGTTGCAACCCGCGTCGCATTGCGCACAGGTCGAATTGAAATAGTTCGAGATGCTGGGCACGACGAACGAGGGCAAAGTCACATAGGAAGTGACCGTCTCCTGTCCATCCTGGATCGAGGTGTTGCCGCAACCGCTCAAGGCGACGGCCGCACCGCCCCAACCCAGCACCTTCAAAAAATCACGCCGATTAAAATCGTTTTCTGTCATCGCTAAATCCCCTGATATCTTGCTTGTAGTAAACGTCACTTCGCTTACTTGTGGCATGTGAAGCAATCGTTGGGACCATGCCCGGTCTTGCTCGAATTGGCACTGACCAGATGATCCTTCTGATGGCAACTTGCACACCAGCCCATGGTGATCGGTTTCTGGCGTTGCGCCACCGTCATGGCCTTCACATTGCCGTGGCAGTACCCGCAAACCTCCTGATAGGGACGATCCTGCTGGAAATAGAAGCGCTGGATATGGCGCTCGTGGTTGAACCGCACGAAGTCCGGAAGGTCGTGCACCTTCTTCCAGGGAATCGCCTTCTTGGCGTCCCAGTATTCGAACAGTTTCTGGATACGCGGCTTGTCGCGCACCGACTCGATGCTCTGGTGGCAGCCGATGCATTTCTGTATTGGCGGAATGCCGGCCACCATGCTGCGGCGCGCATAGGTGTGGCAGTACATGCAGTTGATCTGCATACCGCCATCCTTGGCATCGCCGGCATGGCGAAAATGCGGAAACTCGATAGGCTGCTCGATTACCGGACCTACATCATCGGGTGTCGTGAGCGTCGGAAGCGCATCGGCTGCATGACTGCTCGCGTAAAAGAACAGACCGACGAGCAGCGTAAGTGAACGTAGAAAACACTTCATCGTATGTGGCTCCCCCAACAAAACAATATTCAGACGCCGGCAATAATTCAGCCGGAAAAATTACGGAAAAAAACGGATTAATCAAAGTGCATGCGGTCACTGTTTTTGTGATTTAGTTATGGTTTCAAGCAGCCCAGATTGCCGACTGTTGCGACCACACGCGATGAATAATGTCGATGAAAAAAAATATAATGTCAACCATCGCGCTCAACATTTCTTAGTCGTCTATTCTGCAAGCCAGCACAGACAAGGTATTGAAGAATTTGCTTATATTCACGCGGCAACTTTTACAAAGTTAAAGGCGCGTTAAGGCGCGGCTTTCAAAGTAAAAAGCGCGTGAAGGCCCGATTTCCCGGACATGAAATTTACGCCATCCGGTCGCACGCTTTTGACTGTAAACTTCGGCGGTAAATTTCAACTTTCAGACGCACTCGAAAATGAACGAAGAACACGCCGTACTCGATTTTTTTTCACAGGAAGAAAATCTCCCGCTCGCATTGGTTGCCGCCGAACACCTGGATGGAATCCGTTTGCATCACAACAATCGTTTCTGGAAAACACTGCGCGAACGACTCGACTCGCTGATCGCGCAAAATGCCCTGCCCTGGTGCAGCGAACTCACCGAGGATCGCAATAGCGAGGATTGTCTTGTCGGCCTGCGGCTTGAACCGCTGTTCAACCAGCGCACTTTCCTGCGCCCGTTCATGGAGCAGCAGCTGCTGGGTGAAAGCTATCGCATCTATTACGGCTTGATGTGGAACGCGGCGCCTGAACCTGCGCAAAAAAATCTGCCGGCCGTGGAAGCCCTGCGCTCACATCTGGCCGCGGCCGGATTCAAGCACAGCGACAGTTTTCTCGCGTGGCAATGGTCTCCCTGGCATCCGCGCCGCAAGGATTTCCTGCTGCGATTCTCGAAACAGCACGATGAACTGCTGAAAGACGCGATGCGGCCATGGCATGCGCTGCTGGAGGGATATGGCGAGCCGCTGCGCCTCGCCAACCATGCGCTGAACGAAGTGCCGCGCAGCGCCACGATATCGCTCGATCAGTTGCGCGGCAAATCTGCGGGCTAAGGAAACACGCCGCCGGGAAATCCGGGCGCCGTCAAGCAAACCGCAGGCACGGCAGTAATCCCGGGCCGATTCTTGTACACTCCCTGTAAATAAAAATGGAGAACGGACATGAACGCGTTATCGTTTGCCAATCTGTCGGCCTATTGGTCGGCGCCGGAAGTGGGGACCAACATGATTGTGTTTCTCAACATGTTTGGCGCACTCATTCTTGGCCTGGTCGTCGGATATGAAAGGTCCTACCATGGCCGTGCCGCGGGCATGCGCACCTATGGGCTGGTCTGCATGGCAGCCGCCGCCGTCACCGTCATCTCCGGTTATCCGGGGTACTGGTTCGGTGGACAAGTGAACGCCGCCCTGGCCGGCGACCCTACGCGCGTCATTCAGGGTATCGTCACCGGCATCGGCTTCCTCGGGGCCGGCGTCATCATGCGCGACGGACTCAATATCAGCGGTCTCACCACGGCAGCCTCCATCTGGACCTGCTCCGCCATCGGCATCATGGTCGGAGTCGGCTTCTATGCCTCGGCGATCATGCTCACGCTGCTTTCGGCGCTGTGCATGATGTGGATATCCAGACTGGAAAGCTGGCTGCCCTCACGCCCCGCCATCGCGGTCACTCTCGATTTCCAGAAGAATTTTGTACCTCAGGAGAGCACCCTGCGCGAGGTCGTTTACTCCAACGGTTACGAAGTCGCCTCGGGATCCTTCGCCATACGCTGCAGCAACGAAAAACTTGAATGGCATTTCGTCGCCATCGCCCTCAGCAAGAACAGCGGCGCTGCGATGAACGAACTGGCCAGCGGACTGAGCACCTTGCAGGGCGTGGAAGATTTCTCGCTTTCGCACGCGAGGAACTGAGCGACGAAACAACTTCGATCTGAGGGATCGCCATGCCGAGCGCAGCCGAAATAACGACCGTCACCCACGCCATTCAACAAGCGGTTGCACCCGTCTTTCTGTTGACTGGCATCGGCGCGATCCTCAATGTGATCACAACGCGCATTGCGCGGATCGTGGATCGTTCTAGGACATTGAGCAATTCCGCCAATCCAGGACAACCCTCCCAACAGGAAGAAATGGAGATGCTCCGGCGCAGGGTGCGCTGGGTGCATTGGGCTGTGAGCCTCTGCACTTTGTCAGCGCTATTCATCTGCATCGTGATCGCCGCTCTATTTGTGGGCTCCGAAATAGGCGTTGACCCGGCGCGCGCAGTTGCGCTGTTCTTCATTTCTGCAATGCTGGCGCTGATTAGCGGTCTGTTGTGTTTCCTGCGCGAAATATATCTGGCCACCGGAAACATCGAGATGCGGAAAAAAAAGTGAAGATACGGCACACCGGCACTTTTGCAGGAACCGGCCCGTCTGCCGCGGACATTCACTAAACCGGATTATCCTGGTCGAAGAAACGGTATTCCAGGCCGAATCGCGCCGCCAGATGTTCGCCCAGCGCCTGTATGCCGTAGCGCTCGGTGGCATGGTGCCCGGCGGCAATGAAGGCGACTCCCGACTCTTGTGCAACATGCACGTTCTGTTCTGAAATCTCGCCCGTGAGAAACGCGTCCACCCCCAGCGCCACGGCTTGGTCGAAGTAACCCTGGCCTCCCCCGCTGCACCATGCAATGCGTGCGATGTCGGGATTTGCGTGGGCGATGACCTGCGGCGCACGCTGCAAAGTATGCTGGATATGCTGGGTGAGCTGCTGCAGGGTCTGCGGGCGCGCCAGAACGCCATGCACGGCGATGTCCTGTTCACCGAAGCGGCCCTGCTCAACGAAGCCGAGCAATTCGCCAAGCCGGGCGTTGTTGCCGAGATCGGGGTGGGCGTCGAGCGGCAGATGGTACGCCAGCAGACTGATGTCGTGCGCCAGCAGGTGAGCGATGCGGCGCTTCTTGATACCGGCGATGGTGGCGTCTTCGCTGCGCCAGAAATAGCCGTGATGGACGAGAATGGCATCCGCCCCCCACGCCGTTGCCGCTTCCAGCACGGCTTGCGAGGCAGTGACGCCGGTTGCGATGCGCCTCACTTCGGCCCGCCCCTCGACCTGCAGACCGTTGGGGCAATAGTCACGAAAGCGGCTGACTGCAAGCTCGCTTCCGATATAATCGCGCAATTCGTTCAATCGCATCGGGTTCGTCCCCATAAATTTAGCGGCTCAAATCATATCATGCGCAAATTCTGGCTCCTGTTCGCCCAAGCCACCACCGTCGGCCTCGCGATGCTGTTCGTCATCCACACGCTCAGGCCGTCGCTGTTGCCCAATGCAGCCCGCAGCGGGGTGGTGACCTTATATGAGAACAACGTCAAGGACGGCGGCGACCTGCCGTCCGTTGGCTTCAGCAAGGCGGCCCAGAAAGTGATGCCGGCCGTGGTCAACGTCTTCACCAGCAGCGAGGTGAAGCCGCAGACCCATCCGTTCATGGACGATCCGCGTTTCCGTTTCTTCTTTGGCGACCAGTTCGAGGACAACGTTCCGCAACAGACCTCCAGCCTGGGTTCGGGCGTCATCGTCAGCCACGATGGCTACATCCTGACCAACCACCATGTCATCGAGAGTGCCGACCAGATCGAAGTCGCACTCTCGGACGGCCGCACGGCGAAGGGCCACATCGTCGGTTCCGATCCGGACACCGACCTTGCGGTCATCAAGGTCGATATCGGCAACAATCTGCCCGCGATCACTTTCGCC
>JAJXTT010000032.1:6520-10578 GCA_021783525.1 Pseudomonadota bacterium | reverse complement strand
GGCAAGGAAGAATCATGGCAGGTCACAGTAAATGGGCGAATATCCAGCATCGCAAAGGCCGCCAAGACGCCAAGCGCGGCCAGATATTCACCCGGCTGATCAAGGAGATCACCGTCGCGGCCAAGCTGGGGGGAGGCGACCCGGACATTAATCCGCGCCTGCGCCTGGCGATGGAAAAGGCCTATGACCAGAACATGCCCAAGGACAACGTCGAGCGCGCCATCAAGCGCGGGGCGGGCGAACTGGAAGGCGTGGATTACATGGAGCTGCGCTACGAAGGCTATGGCATCAACGGCGCGGCAGTGATGGTGGATTGCCTGACCGACAACAAGACGCGCACCGTGGCCGATGTGCGCCACGCTTTTGCCAAATATGGCGGCAATCTCGGCACCGACGGTTCGGTGTCTTTCCTGTTCAAGCATTGCGGGCACATGATCTTCGCACCCGGGACCGACGAGAATGCGCTGATGGAAGTGGCGCTGGACGCGGGTGCGGAAGACATCGTCAACAACGACGACGGCAGCATCGAAGTCATCACCTCCCCGCATGACTTCATGGCGGTGAAGCAGCGCCTGGAAGCGGCGGGTTTCAAGCCGGAGATGGGCGAAGTCACCATGAAACCGGAGAACGAAGTGACATTCACGGGTGAAGATGCGGTGAAGATGCGCAAGCTGCTGGATGCGCTGGAAGACGTTGGGGATGTGCAGGAAGTCTATACCAACGCGGTGATTGAAGAATGAGCGGCAGGATACGGGATTCGGGATACGGGATTCAGGGCTAGTTGTTCGACACGCCATGCCGACCTCAATCCGCATTCTAGGCATCGACCCCGGTCTGCGCATTACGGGGTTTGGCGTACTGGATAAGGAAGGCCAGCAGTTGCACTATGTCGCCAGCGGCTGCATCAAGACGCCGGACGGAGAACTGCCGGAACGGTTGAAGGCCATTTTGAGCGGGTTGGGCGAAGTCATTGCGCTGCACACGCCCGGGCAAGTAGCGGTAGAAAAAGTGTTCGTGAACGTGAATCCGCAATCGACGCTGTTGCTGGGGCAAGCCCGAGGAGCGGCCATCTGTGCGGCGGTACAGGCCGACCTGCCGGTGGCGGAGTACACCGCGTTGCAAGTGAAGCAGGCAGTGGTCGGCAACGGCCACGCCGACAAGGAGCAAGTGCAGGCGATGGTGCAGCGCCTGCTCAGGCTGACGGGCATGCCCGGCCCGGATGCCGCGGATGCGCTGGCGTGCGCGATCTGCCACGCGCACGGCGGCATGGGGCTGGGCTCATTGGCGACCAGAGGTTTTCGAGTTCGAGGAGGAAGGCTGGTATGACGCAACCGATGGAACCGACGCTCGCCATGTTGCAGAATCCGTTCGCCCGCTATCTTGCGGCGACTCGTCCCGCGTTTCTCACGGCAAGCTTGATGGCCTGCCTGGTCGGGTTGTCCGTTGCCTGGCACGATGGCCTGGCCTTCGATATCCCGCTGGCGCTGGCGACTTTGCTGTTCGCCTTGCTTGCACACGCGGGCGCAAACGTGCTCAACGACTATTACGATGCGATCAACGGCACCGATGCGCAGAATACGGAACGCATCTTCCCGTTTACCGGCGGCAGCCGCTTCATCCAGAACGGGGTGCTGACGCTGGCGCAGACCCGCAACTTCGGTTTCGTGCTGATGGGCTGCGTGGCTGTGGCCGGGCTATGGCTGATGGCGTATTCCGCGCCCCAACTGATGTATGTCGGCCTCGCGGGCCTGTTCATCGGCTGGGCGTATTCCGCGCCGCCGTTCCGGCTGAACAGCCGGGGCCTGGGCGAGTTGTGTGTCGCGGCCGGATTCCTCGCGATCACTGTCGGTACCGATTTCGTGCAACGCAAGGGTTTTGCTGCCGCGCCGTTCATTGGGGGATTGTCGTATGCGCTGCTGGTGACCAATCTGCTCTACATCAACCAGTTTCCCGACCGTACCGCCGATACGGCGGCAGGCAAGCTGCATTGGGTAGCGCGGCTTCCGGTTCGGAATGCGCGCTGGGGATACGTGTTGATCCTGTCCTTGTCTTATATATGGCTGTTGCTGGGCGTGTTGCTGGGCTGGCTGCCGTCGCTGGCACTGCTGGTATTGCTGGCGTTGCCGTTTGGCGTGAAGGCGGCATGCCTGCTGTTCCGTCATGTCGCCCGGCCGCAGCAGCTGGGCGACGCGATCAAACTGACCATAGGCGCGATGATGGCGCATGGCGCACTGTTGTCGCTGGCGCTGGTTTTGAGCAAGGGAAATACATGATCGGAAGACTGAGCGGCATCCTGCTGGAAAAGAACCCGCCGCAGATCCTGCTGGACGTGCAGGGCGTGGGTTACGAGCTGGACGTGCCGATGAGCACGTTCTACAACCTGCCCGCCTTGCATGAAAAAGTGGTGCTGCATACGCATTTCGTGGTGCGCGAAGATGCGCAACTCCTCTACGGTTTCGCCACCGGCGAGGAGCGTGTGGCTTTTCGCCAGTTGCTCAAGATCAGCGGCGTCGGCCCCAAGCTGGCGCTTTCGGTGTTGTCCGGCCTGAGCCTCGGCGACCTGTCGCTGGCGGTTGCGAACAAGGACGCCGGACGGCTCACCAAGATACCCGGTGTTGGCAAGAAGACCGCAGAGCGTCTGTTGCTGGAACTGCAGGGCAAGTTCGCCGTGACCGGGGCGGGCGCGGCGCAAGGCGCCCCTGCCGTTTCCCACGGCAGCGATATCGTCAATGCCTTGCTGGCCCTGGGATACAACGAGAAGGAAGCCGATTGGGCGGCCAGGCAACTACCCGGGGAGGCCGACGTTTCCGACGGTATCCGCCAAGCGCTTAAGTTATTATCCAAGACATGATACACAGCGACGACCTCTCCACCGCACCGCGTATCATCTCCGCTGCGCCCGCCTCGCAACAGGAGGAAGCGCTGGAGCGTGCACTGCGCCCCAAACAGCTCGACGAATACGTCGGGCAGGAGAAGATACGCGGGCAATTGGAGATATTCATACAGGCCGCGCGCAAGCGCAAGGAACCGCTCGACCATGTGCTGCTGTTCGGGCCGCCCGGCCTGGGCAAGACGACCCTGGCGCAGATCATCGCGCGCGAGATGGGTGTCAACATCCGCCACACTTCCGGCCCCGTGCTGGAACGTGCGGGCGATCTTGCTGCGTTGCTCACCAATCTCGAACCGAACGATGTGCTGTTCATCGACGAGATCCACCGTCTGTCGCCGGTGGTGGAAGAGATACTCTATCCCGCGCTGGAGGATTACCAGATCGACATCATGATCGGCGAAGGACCGGGCGCGCGTTCGGTGAAGATCGACCTGCCGCCGTTCACGCTGGTCGGCGCGACCACGCGCGCCGGCATGCTGACCAACCCGCTGCGCGACCGTTTCGGCATCGTGGCGCGCCTGGAATTCTATACGCCGGAAGAGCTCCAGCGCATCGTCACGCGCTCGTCCGGTTTGCTGGAACTGCCTATCTCCCCGGATGGCGCGCTGGAGATCGCCAAACGATCGCGCGGCACACCGCGCATCGCCAACCGCCTGTTGCGCCGCGTGCGCGATTATGCCGATGTGCGCGCCGACGGCAATGCCACGCGGGAAGTGGCGGATGCGGCGCTGACCATGCTGGATGTCGACTCGCGCGGTCTGGACGTGATGGACAGGCGGTTGCTGCAGACGGTGATCGAGAAATTCCTGGGCGGGCCTGTCGGTGTGGACAACCTCGCGGCCGCGATCGGCGAAGAGCGCGACACCATCGAAGATGTGATCGAGCCGTACCTCATCCAGCAGGGCTACCTGCAGCGCACGCCGCGCGGGCGCATGGCCACGGCGAACGCGTACCTGCATTTCGGCCTCGTGCAGCCGCGCAGCGGCAACAACAAGGAATTGTGGGATGAGTAAGCACAAGGTGTTCTCCTGGCCCGTCCGAGTGTATTTCCAGGATACGGATGCGGGAGGTGTCGTTTATCACGCCAGCTATGTGAACTTTATGGAGCGTTCGCGTACAGAGTGGTTGCGCACATTTGGCTACTCCAACGCGGGGTTGATGAAAGAAC
>JAJXTT010000032.1:0-6420 GCA_021783525.1 Pseudomonadota bacterium | reverse complement strand
GTGTATTTCCAGGATACGGATGCGGGAGGTGTCGTTTATCACGCCAGCTATGTGAACTTTATGGAGCGTTCGCGTACAGAGTGGTTGCGCACATTTGGCTACTCCAACGCGGGGTTGATGAAAGAACTGGGGATGGTGTTCGTGGTGCGTTCGCTCAAGCTGGATTATCTGAAGCCGGCTTTGCTGGACGATCTGTTGACGGTTACGTCGCAGATCAAGGAGATCGGGCGCAGTCGTGTGAGCATAGAACAGACGGTGCTGCGCGGGGACGATGTATTGATCAAGGGTGAAGTGCATCTTGTGTGTGTCGATGTGAAGACTTTCAAGCCGGTGAGTGTGCCGGAAGTGTTGCGTAAACATTGGGATTGAGCAAATGGAGCTGATTCAGGATTTGTCGTTCGTTCATCTGATCACCAACGCCAGCGTACTGGTGCAGCTGGTGATGGGCATGCTGCTGGCGGTGTCGCTGATGTCCTGGTGGTACATCTTCCTCAAGTTGTTCGCCGTGCGGGCCGCCGTCAGGCAGACGGTCGAATTCGAAGATGCGTTCTGGGGAAATCCGAACCTGAATGCGCTTTATCAGCAGGCCAACAGCCAGTCCCGGCGCGACATCGGCGCGCTGGAGCGCATTTTTGCCGCGGGTTTCGCCGAGTTCGTGAAATTGAAGAAAACGCACGGCGTGGACAGTGCGGCAGTGATGGACGGCACCCGCCGTGCGATGCGAGCCCGGTATCAGCGCGAGATGGATCATCTGGAATCGCACTTGTCCTTTTTGGCAACGGTAGGTTCGGTCAGTCCGTATGTCGGCCTGCTCGGAACGGTGTGGGGCATCATGAACGCGTTCCGCGGCCTGTCCAATGTCGGACAGGCCACGCTGGCGCAGGTCGCACCCGGTATCGCCGAGGCATTGGTGGCGACCGCGATGGGCTTGTTCGCCGCGATTCCTGCGGTGGTGGCATACAACCGCTATGCCCACGACATCACGCGGCTGGCGTCCCGTTTCGAGAGTTTTATCGAAGAGTTTTCGAATGTGTTGCAGAGGCAGCCATGACGCGGTGCAGCGACCCATTCGCGCTGTCGGAGGTGCAGCCATGACGGTGTCAATTCTGCATGAGCGAAGCGAAGTAGCAGATCGCCTGCCTTTGGTGCGGTGTTGCCATGAACTATAGTCGGCGTTCAGCTCATCCGCAGATGAGCCAGATCAATGTCGTGCCTTACATCGATGTGATGCTGGTGCTGCTGGTGATATTCATGATCACGGCGCCGTTGATGAATCCGGGTCAGATCGACCTGCCCAGCGTGGGAAAGTCGCTGGCGCCGGCGGTGGCACCGCTGGAAGTCGTGATCAGGAAGGACACCACGCTGCTCTTGCGCGACCATGCCAGGGGTGGAGTGGAATTCCCGGTATCTCACGAAGAGATTGGCGCTCGTTTGCAGCAAATCGTGGCAAAGAATCCCAATCAACCGGTGGTGATCTCCGCGGACAAGAATGTGCGCTATGAGGAGGTGATCAACGTCATGGACATGTTGCAGCAGCAGCATATCAAGAAGATCGGTTTGCTCACCAAGGCACGATGAGCGCAGCACTGGCATATCGCGAGCCCCATTTTTTCGTTGCCGGCGCGTTGGCGCTGGCGGTTCATCTGGCTTTTTTTGTGCCGTTGTATTTTGCCACGCGCTGGCAATCCCATCCGTCCGAGAGATACACGGTGGAGATGTGGAATAGCCTGCCGACTACCGAGGCCGTACCCAAAGCGGAACCTGCCCCGGCGCTGCCTCCTCCTCTGCCAGTCAGGACGGAACCGACCCCGCCTGCCAAGGTCGTAGCGCCAGTGTTGCCGCCGGTGAAAGCCGAGATCGAGATTCGTGACAAGAAGAGCAAGAAGACCGAAGTGAAGCCGTCGCCGACCAAAACAGACGCGAAGAAAGAGAAGGCGGCAGCCAAGGCCAGGCTGGAAGCCGAGCAGCGTGAACTGGCAGCGTATGAAGCGAATTCGGAGCAGAGAAGACAGGCCGTGCAGGCCCAGGTTCGCGCTGAAGTGACTGCGGCGACGCAGACGCAGATCGATCGCTATCAGGACATGATACGCAACAAGATACGGCGCAAGATGAGGACGGTGTCGGATGTGCCGGACAGCGCGGAAGCAGTTTTCAAAGTGACTCTGTTGCCGGACGGCATGCTGATGGATGACCCGGTGCTGGTGAAAAGCAGCGGCTACCCCGCCTACGATGATGCGGCGGAGCGCGCCATACTGTCTGCAGAGCCGCTGCCGGTACCAACCGATGTGTCGTTGCAGAAGATGTTCCGTGAATTGAAATTGTCGATCAAACCGTAGGAGTGCAGGTAATGCGTTTTTTGGGAGTTGTCCTTTTATTTTTCGTATCGCTGTCCGCACGGGCCGAGTTGACCATAGAGATCACAGGGGCGGGCGAGCACCAGATCCCGATCTCGCTGGTGCGATTTGCAGGGGAAGAGCAGTTGGCGGGACAGTCGATCAGCACCGTCGTGTCCAACGACCTTATGCGCACCGGCCTGTTCAAGCTGATCGATCCTGCAGGCAAGTCCCCGCACGAGCCGGGCGAGGTGAATTACGTCGAGTGGCCGGGCGTTGACGCGTTGCTGATCGGCAAAGTACAGACTCTGGATGGCGGGCGCGTCGAGGTCAGGTTTCGCCTGCTGGACATGGTGCGTCATGCCGAGCTGGTCGGCATGGCGGTCACTGCCAAGGCGGAGCAATTGCGCGCCATCGGGCATCGCGTTGCCGATCTGGTCTACGAAAAACTGACGGGCACGCCAGGGGTGTTCAGCACCCGCATCGCATACGTCAATCGGGAAGGGAAGAATTATCGTCTGGTTGTTGCGGATAGCGACGGCTACGGCGAGCAGACCTTGCTGGCGTTGAACGAGCCGATCATGTCGCCCGCATGGTCGCCGGACGGCAGCCAGCTTGCCTATGTGAGTTTCGAGCGCGGTCATGCGTCTGTCTTTGTACAGTCGTTGACGACGCGCCAGCGTACTGTCCTGGCGGATTTTTCGGGGAGCAACAGCGCGCCGGCCTGGTCGCCTGACGGCAAGCAACTCGCAATGGTGCTCTCCCGAGACGGGTTTTCACAGATATATATTGCGCGAAGCGATGGAAAGGAACTGCACCGCATCACCTTCAGCGAGACCATAGACACGGAGCCTGTTTTCCTGCCGGACGGCAAGTCGCTGTTGTTTACTTCCGATCGCGGCGGCAGCGCACAGATTTATCGGGTGCCGCTGGATGGCGGTTTTGCCGAACGACTGACTTTTGAAGGTACCAGCAATTTTTCGCCGCGACCGAGCCCGGATGGGAAGAGCTTCGTGTTCTCTCATTTTGTCGACGGGGTGTTTTACATCGCAGTGCAGGATTTTGAAACCAATCAGATGCAGATACTGACCGGCGGCGGATGGGAAAAGAAGCCGAGTTTCGCGCCCAACGGAAAGCTGGTGTTGTTCGCAACCGAGTCGCAAGGTCGTGGTATATTGTCGACTGTTTCCAGTGATGGCAGAGTGAAGCAAAAGATGGTCGCTCAGCGCGGCGATATACGTGAGCCGATCTGGGGCCCTTTCCTTAAATAGTAAATATTGGAGATTAAAAATGAAGAAAATCATCCTGAGTATTGTTTTGGTAAATCTTTTGGCTGCTTGCGCCAGCGAAAAGCCGAAAGAGGCTGTCAGCGAGCCCGCTCCGGCGCCTGCCGCGGCAGCGCCCGCCCCCGCAGCCGTAGAACCGGCACAGACAACGACTGCTGCTGATGCTGCGGCCGCCGCTGCCGCAGCTGCAGCCGCGGCAATTCCGGAAGTCCGTAGCGCATATTTCCCGTTTGATGTGGATGCCGTCCAGGAATCTGACCGTGCTGCAATTCAGGCGAACGGAGCGTATCTGGGCAAAAACAAAGATGTCAAAGTTCGCGTGGAAGGCAATGCGGATGAGCGCGGCAGCACCGAATACAACCTGGCCCTGGGGCAGCGTCGCGCAAATAACGTGAAGAAGCTGCTGGTTTTGTCCGGAGCCCAGGCTTCACAGATCGAGACAGTCAGCTACGGCGAATCGAAGCCGCGCTGCGTCGAGCATAACGAATCGTGCTGGTCGCAGAATCGTCGCGCAGACATCGTTTACCCCAATAAATAATTCGTCCTTTCATGCGTTTCTGGTTGTTGGTCTGTTTGTGCGTTGCGAGCAGTCAAGCTGCGGCGGGGCTGTTCGCTGACGATGATGCGCGCAAGCAGATCCAACAACTGGATGCGCGCATCACCAAGCTTGAGCAGGCCTTGTCTTCCGCAGAGGCCGACAAGGAACAGTTCGTTCGTTCCACACTTGATCTGCAGATGCAACTGGAGGCTGTGAACACCGAGTTGCGCAAACTGCGCGGGCAGAACGAAGAGCTCGTGCATAGTTTGCAGGATGCTGAGAAGCGCCAGAAGGACTTCTACATCGATCTGGATACGCGACTGCGGCGCATCGAAGCAGGTGAGCCCGCTGCTGTCAATTCATCGGGGCGTGCCGACGGTTCCAAGGATGTATCGACAGACCCGTTGGGCGAGAACCGTGCATTCGAAGCTGCATATACGTTTTACAAAGCCGAAAATTATCAGAGCGCAGCATCGGCCTTCAGCGAGTTTTTGAAGGCTTATCCGCAATCGGTGCATGAGGCGAACGTAGATTACTGGATGGGCAATTCTTACTTCTTGCTGAAAGATTACAAGAACTGTGTGAACAGTTATGAGACATTGGTCGGCAAATTCCCGGATCATCCCCGCGCAGCGGAGGCGATGCTCAATATTGCGGAGTGCCAGCTGGAATTGAAGAACAAGACTGGGGCCAAAAAGACCCTTAAACAGCTCATTTCCCAATTCCCGGGCAGCGATGCTTCCGACAAGGCAAAAAAGCGCCTTGCCACTATCAAGTAGTTTTCCAAAAGTCATGTCGCACATCGGCAGCGAGTCACTGCGCATCAGCGAGATATTCTATTCGTTGCAAGGCGAGACCAGCCGTGTCGGTTTGCCGACCGTATTCGTGCGCCTGACGGGATGCCCATTGCGTTGTACCTATTGCGATACGGCCTACGCGTTTACCGGCGGGCAGACCATGATGCTGCAAGCGATCCTGGCGGAGGTGGCGGGTTACGCACCGCGTTATGTCACCGTCACCGGCGGTGAACCGCTGGCGCAGAAGAATTGTTTGATCCTGTTGCGAGCGCTATGCGACGAAGGTTATGAAGTTTCTCTTGAAACGGGCGGAGCGCTGGATGTGAGCGGTGTGGACGCGCGGGTGATGAAAGTGCTGGACATCAAAACGCCGGCATCGGGTGAGGTGCAGAAGAACCTGTGGAGCAATCTGGCGCATCTCAACCCGCACGACGAGATCAAGTTCGTGCTGTGCAACGAGGCGGATTACCAATGGGCGAAACAGGTTCTGGAGGAGCGGGTGTTGACGCTGCACTGCGCGGTGCTGTTCTCGCCTGCTCAGGGGCAGCTCGCAGCCAAAGACCTGGCGGAATGGATATTGCGTGATCGCTTGCCGGTACGCTTGCAGGTGCAGTTGCACAAACTGCTGTGGGGTAACGAGGCGGGGCGCTGAAGATGAAACGAGCGGTGGTGTTACTGTCGGGAGGACTGGATTCGGCAACAGTACTGGCGATGGCGCGGGAACGTGGATTCGAATGCTATGCGCTGAGCGTCGATTACGGACAGCGGCATCACGCCGAACTCGCCGCCGCACAGAACGTGGCACGGGCACT
This sequence comes from Pseudomonadota bacterium, assembly GCA_021783525.1. Classification (GTDB taxonomy): domain Bacteria; phylum Pseudomonadota; class Gammaproteobacteria; order Burkholderiales; family Gallionellaceae; genus Sideroxyarcus. Next base: position 654 of record JAJXTT010000032.1, on the reverse strand, counting down.
TGGCGCTCGTGAGCACCGTGTATTGAATATCGATCTTACCGGGTTCGGGGGGTCTGCCCTGACCGATTCAGCCATCGCCGTGCCGGAGCATGCAAGCAGCGGTATTCCGGTCACTTACGTCCCTGCACGCAACACCATCATGTTGTCGCTGGCCCTGGCGTGGGCGGAAGTGTTGCATGCGCAGGACATCTTCTTCGGCGTGAATGCAGTGGATTATTCCGGATATCCCGATTGCCGTCCCGAATATGTCGCTGCGTTCGAGCGCATGGCGAATTTGGCGACGCAGGCGGCAGTGGAAGGCAAGCCCCTGACACTGCATGCGCCGCTATTGCATCTGACCAAGGCGGAAATCATCCGGCAGGGAGTGCGGCTGGGCGTGGATTACGGACTCACGGTATCCTGCTACCAGGCCGACGAGGCCGGCCGCGCGTGCGGCCGCTGCGATTCGTGCCGGTTGCGCCGGGAAGGGTTTCAATCGGCCGGAGTGCCAGATTCCACGCGCTATCGCGGTGAATAGCCTTCTGCGCGTTCGTTTGACAGTCGAGGTCAAACCCGTATAATGCGCGCTCCCTTTTGGGAGGGGTCGGTAGCTCAGTCGGTAGAGCAGCGGACTTTTAATCCGTTGGTCGCGAGTTCGAATCTCGCCCGACCCAC
>JAJXTT010000002.1 GCA_021783525.1 Pseudomonadota bacterium | reverse complement strand
GAGTTCACGCTGATCTGCTGAATGAGCCCGTTGTCGAGCGTGCTCTGGATGGCCATCTCCGGCGGGTCTTCGATCACCTGCGCGGCGCCGCCAAAGAGCCGGATGCGCTCCTGCACGAGGGCGCCCGGCGATGAGCACGAGCCCCGCCAGCTGCGGCGCGAGCAGGTCGCGGATGATGATCGACGGAACGCCGAGTTCGGCGAGCGTCTGGGTGCGGGGCAACTGGCGCAGGACGTAGCTCACCCCGTCCACGGTGGTGATGCGCTGCGACCGGCAGGGAATCCCCTGAAAATTGATGCGCGTGCTGTCCGGCTGGCGTTCGAGATTCGCATAGAGGCTCCCGAGCGCCTCGTATTCCGAGTCCGGGACGGGCTGGAGATTGAGATCGTGCGCCCCGTAGGGGCGATACCGGCAAAGCCCGGGGTCCTGGTTGAGCAGAGGGTGGTCCAGTGCATGAGGACAGAATACCGGCGTTCCTGTGCGGCGTTAAGCCGCCCGGCGGAGCCCGCGGGGAACGGGACGCCGGGGGGGTGGCGGGATTTTTAGTTGGTGCTGGGCGAGGAATCCACGTTGGAGTACGAATACCGGACCAGCACCTTGCGGCGGTTAAACAGCATGTTCACGGTTTTCTGGCGCTGCTTGATCCTCCCCATGAACCCGAAGGTGAGGCTGCTCAGGGCGATGTTCTTGGCCGAGGCACGGGCGGTCATCAGGGAGTAGGTCCAGAGGGTCCCTCCGTGGCTTGCGAAGGTCGTCTTCGTCGGGTCGCCCATCAGGGCGCGCACCTGCGACTCGGTTGTCTTTCCCCGCACCAGTTCCTGACTCAGCCCCGCGCGCGAGGTTTTGGCCAGGTGATGGTTGCCGACCATCGTGGTGCACCCGGACAGCGTGGCAACCGATCCCGCGATAGAGGCCAGCAGTACGAAAGTCTTTGTTCTCATGAGGAGTCTCCTTTGGTTGGTCAGTCTGTGGTCTGCAAACACCCGTCTCTATGTGTGTTGTAGAGTACATATCATAACACACAGCACGGATGATGTCACCCCTTTTTGTTCCTCTAGGAGCGCCGCCAGCGGAACTTCCTCGCGCCGACCCTGGGGTACGGTCCCCGCCTTAGGGTCCGCTCCACTGCCAGGATCGTTGCAGAAACAAGCCGCCCTAATGTAGGGTATGCGCAGCCAACCAAGGGGCGTAAATGAAGGCCAACACCCAGCGCGACACTGCATTCTGGAACGGTTCTGGCCGGCTACCCAAAGCCGTCCTGGGTGAAACCGCCGGGTGCCAGAACCAATCGCCCGCAAGAATCAGCGACTCAGTTCGCCGATTACCCGAAAACCCCGTGACCCAGATCACCCACCGCGCCGTCCTTCGCCGAGTCGCCGAGTCGCCGAGCGCCTGACCGACCCGCGCAGCGGTCCATGTTCTGCGGACCCGCTGTCGGACGCGTGGAAGGCCGAATGTCAGAAGCTGCTGGCGAAGTATCAGCGGCTGGATCGCCTGTACCTCACCCTAATGGATCAGTCCGGCGCCTGGCGGGAGATCGCCATAGAGCAGGCGGAGGAGATACAAGGACATCCTTTCCCGCCCAAAGGGGATCCGCGCCGCAAAAAAGCGCTGGAGCCTTTAGGTTCGAAATACGAGAAAATACGGGACCGCAAGATCGCCAACCGCGCGGCGGGCAAGCCCGAGGATTATTAGGAATTATCGCGGATTTCCGAACCGGCGGACGGATTGACAACGTGTGTTACCTGTAGTAATATATCTCACCATACACATCCAGATTTCCTGCGCTGGAGTGGCAAGACCCAAGAGGAGAAGCAGCCATGCCTTACGATCCGAAAATAGATGGCAACGACATTCTGGGGTTCGGCGCCGCAAACGCCTCCCTGCGGGATCATTTTCAGAGGTTGGAGGTAGACAAGGCACAGCAGGCCACCCACGCATGGAAAAAGGCCTCGGATGCGTGGGAGGCTGAATTCAAGAAGCTGATGGCGAAGTACGAGCGGCTGGATCGCCTGTACCTCACCATGATGGATCAGGCCGGCGCCTGGCGGGAGGTCGCCATAGAGCAGGCGGAGGAGGCCAGGGGAACGAAATTCCCGCCCAAAGGGGATCCTCGCCGTAGCTCAGACCCCCTGATTTTGAAGTACCGGAAGATACGGGACCGCAAGGTCGCCAACCGCGCCTCGGGCTTTCCTGAGGATTTATAGGAGCTATCGCGGAGTCTCGAACCGCCAAAGCCCATTCGGCCCTGAGATAACCGGGGCAATCCGGCACTGCCGGTTTACTCGAGCGTCTTCTCCCCATGATCCGAGGGGGCCGCGCTGCCTGTCGTGGCGGCACCTTCTTCGTTCTCGCCTCCGTCCGACTTGTCTCCCGAACCTTTTCCGCCCTTACCCCCGCTTCTCGCCCCCGCTTTCGCCGCTTTCTTCGCCCCCGCCGTGATGCTCTGCCGGCTGTTCGCGAATCCCGCAAACGCCGTGCGGGTGTGCCGTTTCGTGCCCTCAAAGTCTCTCACGCGGGCTTATTACGCCTGGGCCCGGAGGCCGGAAAGCCCCCGTGCCCGATCCAACGAGGCCCTGGCAGTACGCATCCGTGCCTGCCATGCCCAATCCCGCGAGACCTACCGCAGCCCGCGCATCACGCGCGCGCTGCGGTTGGAAGGACAGTCCTGCAGCGAAAACCGTGTGGCGCACCTGATGTGCCGCCACGGCATCCGGGCCGAAACCGTGAAAAAATGGAAGGCGACCACGAATTCTTCCCACAAACTGCCGGTAGCGGCCAATACGCTTGACCGGCAGTTCGCGGTCACGCCACCGGATCGCGTGTGGGCGGGGGACATCAGCTATGTCTGGACCGACGAAGATTGGCTTTATCTTGCTGTCGTGCTCGATCTCTACTCGCGGGCGGTCATCGGCTGGGCATGGGCAGCCGGCTCACCGCAGAGCTTGCCACCGACGCGCTCACCATGGCGCTGTGGCGACGCAAACCCAAAGCAGGACTCCTGCATCATTCAAACAGCAATTCTAAATGTGGCAACGACCTTACGGGCCGGCGGCGGTTCCGTACCACCGGAAAGTTTTCCAGGAATTTTCACTGCGGCGAGGTTGCACATGAAGTTGCATTTTCACATGGGATACCTCCATATATCGCAAAGAAATTCGGACGGAAATTTTGCAAAGCTTTGTCGCGGAACCTGGGCACTCGTTCTGCGGCACTGCAGGGGTGGTGCTGACTTCTCTCTGATTCAGCCTATTTCTGCACATAACCGGACGTAGCAGAGGCTGGCAAGGCGCTTTCATTGCACAGCCACCTTCCGTCGAATCCCGGTATCGCCCGAGGTCCGCGACGGTGCCTGCTGCTTCCAACAGATGGCGCAGGAAGGCGGGTTCTGCTCCATCCAGAATATAGAGCGTGTCTTCCGGTCCCAGAGCGAAATTTCATGCGTGATTTCCTTGCCGCAATCGCAAAAAATTCTGACTGCCATGACCGCACCTCCAAAAGTTCAAACCGCCGTCACCGGTGGCCGCGTGCCGGACTTTCCTGAATGTGTCAGGAATTCCACCAGCGACATACCGATGCGCTCGATGTTCTGCTCATCCAAAAACCGCGCCTCGTTGTGTGTGAGATCGCCTTCTAGCAGCGCCCAGTGTCTGTCAGAGGAACGCTTCATGATTTGACGCGCAAACAGCCGGTCAAGCTGGGTGGCGAAACGACAGCCAAGAAACAAGAAATGCCGGCCGCGCCGCCGCTCCTGTACCAGGGCCGGAATCGGTGTTTGGATGTCGATTTCAGTAAGAACTTCAACAAAGTCAGTATCCGACACCAGGAAATTCGCAGCCGGCACAATTGACCCGAGCGGTTGATATAGCAGCGTTGCCCAATCGCGCGCGCGGGCTTCATCTACCCGAGCACCGTTCCGGTCGAAATACTGCGTCCATATGCCAAAGTGCTCCGACTGGCTCACGCCCTGCACCGCACCCCAACTGCCATGTGACGCGAACGCCTTCATCAACAGACCGTCGTACCAAGTAGAGACGATCACCGGCAGTTGTGGCAACGATGCAAAGTAGTGGTGCAGATCGCCGGGAGCAACTTCGACGCTGAAAGCCTCGGTCATCGCCTTAACCACCGTCTTGCGGTGCTTGAAATTCTCGATGAACTGGGCTGCAGCGGTAAGGTTGTTCCGGATCTTGTGCGGCACGCTCGCTTTGGCCACCAGCCGTAACACCAGGCGCGTTGGCGAGCCAGGCAAAGCCTCGCTGCCGGGCGTGGCAGCCAGCACTCCCGGACCCAGGTATGGAATGACTGCACCGTTCGCGATACCCGCGAAGACTTCATCGACCGCGGCCATCACGACATCCCCGATTGCAGCAACTGCAGCTGTACCACTGATACTTGGAACAACCCGCGTCCGCCGGACAGTGCCCAATAGACGTTTGCGGCCTCCTTGCTCAGGCGATTGACCCAGTCCTGGGCGCTCAAAGCAGCCGGTCGCGCACTCACTTCGCGCGCTGTGCCGTCCTGCGAGAACCGCACGTGAATCATAATCTCCGAATTCCCCATGACTTCCTCCTGACAATTAGAGATAAATGACCACATTGGCACTGACATTGGCACGACCGGCCAGCAGCGTTGCGAATTCGGTGAAGTTCCGGTCGCTGATCGCCATGGTCATTCGGTCAAGCGGCGCGCCTCGACCGTGATCGGCAACGCGGTGTCGGCGGCCAAGGCCGGCAGTTCCAGCCGCCAGCCGTTGGCAAGCGTCACGCACCCGCCCCACAGCTGCGGATGGTCCATCGCTACGATGGGCTCTTCCAGGTCTTTCTTGGCGACATAGGCGGAAAACACCCCTTCACTGTCTCTGCGGATCATTACCTTCATGGTCATCCTCGATCATTTCGATTTGTGGCCCTACTGCAGTTGCGATGCACCAGAATCTGGGAACGTTTCGATAGCTCGGCCACACTTCGCTACAGCCAGGATCCAGACCCCGTCAGGCCGCCGCAGGCTGGTTGCGCACAACTTCTGGCAGCAGGTTGAGCACGCGCTCGATCTCTTTACCGGTGGTATAACGACTTAGTGAAAACCGCATGCTGGCCAGCACCGCGCGTGCGTCGAGTCCCATGGCGGTGAGCACGTGCGATGGCGCGCCAGAACCGGCGGTGCAGGCCGATCCGAGCCCGACACATACGCCGGCCTGGTCCAGGCGCGCGGCGAGCGCCTCGCCAATGAGGTTTCCGAAACGGATGCTGCTGGTATTCGCAACACGCGCGGCATCGCCCCCGTTCACAGTCGCGAACGGCACGCGCTCGCACACGCCCTGCTCCAGTCTGGCACGCAACGTCATCATCGTATGCATGCCGGCTTCCAGGGTCTCCGCCGCGACAGCCGCTGCAATCCCGAGTCCGACGATAGCTGGAACGTTTTCCGTCCCGCCACGCCGCGCACGTTCCTGATGGCCGAATAGCAACGGCGGCAGCGTCACACCCTTGCGCACGAACAACGCACCCACGCCCTTGGGAGCATGAAACTTGTGTCCAGACAATGACAGAAAATCGGCCGGCAGTTGCCGCAAGTCCACTGCGAGTTTGCCAACTACCTGTACGGCATCGAGATGCAACAACACGTTGCGCTCACACGCAATGCGCGCCACCTGCTCAACTGGAAACAGTACCCCGGTCTCGTTGTTGGCCCACAAGAACGAGATCAAGGCCGTGTCAGGCGCAATCGCCGCCTCGACGGCAGCCGGGTCCAGCCGGCCCTGGGCGTCGACCGGCAATAACGTGACACGTACTCCGCACCCCTCCAGGTGGCGCAGCAACTGGAGCGTGGAAGGATGCTCGACCGAACTTGTGACCACGTGCTGGCGCCGTGGATCGCGTGCCAGCGCCCCGAGAATGGCCAGATGATTACTCTCGGTCCCTCCGCTGGTAAAGACGATCTCGGCCGATTGCGCGCCGAGCAGTTCGGCTATTTGGGCACGTGCTTCATTGACCAGCCGGCGCGCGTGATCTCCAGCGGCGTGCTTGCTCGACGGGTTGCCGTATTCGTCGCGCAGGCAGGCAAGCACTGCGTCCAGGCACTCAGGAGCGACCCGCGTGGTGGCGTTGTTGTCGAGATAGATGATGCCGTTCATTGCCAGAATGCCCGCCTCAGATCCTCATTCAGTTCGTTTACCAGCGCCGCGAGCGTCGCGTATTCCGCGTAAAATTCCCATTCGTTCCGCCGGTGATCACGGCGATACAGTCGCCATCGGCACAACTGCAGACCAAATTCGATCCGCGCGATATCGATAGTGCCGCCATTCTGATCGACGTTGCGCGAGCAACAGGGACTCTCGATGCGGTACCCTCGCACTGCCGGTCGCACCACCGGGGTTACGTAACGGTATCGCCCACGATTGGCCAGCGCGCGTTCTATGCGCTTGCGATCGACGTCATTCGGGTGCGGACAACCGCCCGGACCGGCCAAAAACCTTTCGCTCACTTTGGCAGTCATCGCCGCCCCGTCATTCCGGCGTGATTTCCTGTTCCAGGAATCCCGCCACGGGACGAATCCAGGAAAACTTCACCATATACACCGGCGTGTTCGACTCTACGTGCACATCAGTTTTTACGATCTCGCCAGACGCATCGTCCGGCACCAGCCAGACATCCGGATCGTGCGCGGTATGACTGCCGTCGTTATTCAGGACAACGGCGGCGCGTACTTGCTGGCCGCGCTGATATTTCAGATCGCGTGCGTCGGTCTCCGATGGGGCCGAGACGCGAAACGAGGGGCCTGAATGTCCCACTTTAACGTTCATACCGTGCGTTCCTGATTCGGCTGTGATGGTTCCACCGGGTCCAGCTCGCGGCTCTTCATGCCAACCTGGTAACCGTGTATCACGAAGTCCACGCCATAGATGTAAAACTGCTGCAGGAAAGTGCCGATGCTGGCGACGTACCCTTCGTCGCCCTTTTTAACCAGAATGTCGCCGATGTTGCGGCCCGGAAAAGTGCCGTCGTTGCGGATCGTGCAGCGCGCGCGCACCTTCTGGCCGTATTCGAAACGCGGTGGACCATTGAGTTCCAGCACGTCGCTATTGCGATTGATGTCACCCATGGCGTCAGCCCTCGCACGCCCCGGCAAGCACCGCATGCGTCCCAGTGCGCTGGCGGCAGTGGTCACGTACCAGCGGATTGGCGTCGGCCAGTACCCCGTCGGGCAAGTCGGCATCGAAGCGCTCGGCGACTTCGTGTGGCAGACCGCCGCCGAGCGGTGCATCGTCTGCTGGAATGGCGCAAGAGGCGCGCGCCAAAGATGGTCTGATTGCAATGTCCGCCAGCGGCACCGCTTGCGACGTTGGTGGCAGTTTCCGGGTTTCGGTTGCGAATGTCATGGCAGCACTCCGTCAGTACTTGCGCCCGATACCTGCGGCGTCGAACGTGCACGTCGCAGGCGCCTTGCTGGAACAGGTTCCCGAGCAGGGCACGGCGTTTGAATTGACGAATCTCAGGCCGCTGCTCATCGGCGTGTCGCTGAAGTCGATGGTGACACCTTCCAGAAGCAGGCGGCTCTCGGGCGGCAGGAACAGCTTGAGGCCGTCGTGTTCAAGCACGCTGTCGCCGGCGCGCGGCGTCGTCGCGATGCTGAACTCGGCACCCAGTCCAGAGCAACCGGTGGCGGTCATCACCAGGCGGAATCCGTCCCGGTCGCTGCCATTGAAACGAATCATTCTGCGAATGAATTTCGCGGCGGCCGGAGTGATCGTGACGTTCATAACTCTGCTTCTCAGGCCGTCGCCTGGTAACGCGGGCAGCCGGCGTCAATGATGCAGGTATTTTCCACCGGGCAGACCGCGACACACTGCGGATCATCGAAGTATCCGATGCACTCGGTGCACTTTTCCGGCTTGATGATGAAGGTTCCATCCTTCTCGCGAATCGCGTTGTTCGGACACTCCGGTTCGCAAGCAGCGCAGGCGGTGCATTGAGACTTTACGATCTTGTAAGCCATCTTCGTTCTCCTAGAATAAGTTTGAATAGCACCTGTCATGCCACGACATACGCGCCCTGACGGATATCGGCATCGCCACGCGCTGCGTGCCGGATCTCTGCGCGCTTCACCCTGTCCAGGTATCCCTTGAACCAGGCGAACGCCGACTGCTCGATGAATTCGTGTGCGTACCGGTCCACGGGCTCTATGCCTGCCTGGATCAGCTCGCCGCGCGGACAGCCACCGATCTTGGCGACGAATACCGCGTGGCAATCATTGATGGCACGAATGACAGTCGGCAACGAATCCTCCTCGCCGTAGCCACCCCGGCAGTAGAGATCCACACGCCGATGACCGACAAACTTGGCACCGCCAGTGCTCAGCTCATAAACCTGAAACTCCCTGGCATGGCCAAAATGCTCGTTGATCCGGCCCGAACCCTGGGTCGCAACCGCGACCAGCACCCGGATGTCGCTAGTCTCGCCAGCTAGCTGCGAGAGCCCGTCCTGGCGGGCCGCGACTTTGCTCCGGCGTTCCTGCTCAACCATCTGCTGATAGGCCTTGCGCGTGTCGGCGTCGTAGTTCACATCCATCGCCATAATCTTCTCGGTAGTGAATTCGGCAGATCGGTCCTCACCCAACAGCCCAACGGCATCGGCCCGGCACTGGCGACAATGGCGCATCATGTTCATCTGGCCCTCGCAACTGTCCTGCAGATCCTTTAGCTCCTGCGCGCTCGGACCGCGCTGGCCGGTGAGCCCGAACACCGTGCCGTGCTCAGGCGAGGAGATGAGCGGCATGATGTTATGCAGGAAGGCGCCGCGCGATTTCACCGCCTTATTGACGTCCACAAGGTGCCGATCGTTGATGCCAGGTATCATCACTGAGTTGACCTTACACAGGATGCCGCGCTCGGTGAGCATATCGAGCCCCTGCAACTGGCGTTCAGTAAGAATCTTCGCCGCCTCCCTGCCCTTGATGCGCCTGTGTTTGTAGAAAATCCACGGATAAATCTCAGCGCCCACCTCGGGGTCGATCATATTGATCGTGATGGTCACGTGATCGACATTTAAATTCTTGATCGTGTCAACATGGTCGGGCAGCGCGAGCCCATTGGTCGACAGGCACAACTTGATGTCGGGTGCGGCCTTCGAGATCAACTCGAAGGTCTTAAAGGTCTTCTCCGGGTTGGCGAGCGGGTCACCGGGCCCGGCGATGCCAAGCACGGTCATTTGCGGGATGGCCGAGGCCACTGCCAGTACTTTTCTTGTTGCCTGCTGGGGAGTTAGCTTTTCGCTCACCACACCGGGGCGCGACTCGTTGGCGCAGTCGTACTTACGGTTACAGTAGTTGCACTGCATGTTGCAGGACGGCGCCACGGCTACGTGCATGCGCGCGTAGTGGTGGTGCGCCTCTTCGCTATAGCATGGGTGGTTTTTTACTTTCTCCCAGACTTCCGGTGCCAGATCGCCCTGTCCGGCCGCTGACCCGCAACTGGCTTTGCCACTTCCAGCCGACATCCCGCAGCCCTTATGCTCGGCCATTTTCTGCATGACCTTATCAAGTGGCTTCATTTCCTGCACGACGCCAATGCTGACATCGATTGCTTTCCTCATGTGTATCTCCGCTCTTGGTAGCTGACGAGACACCTGTTCATGACATGTGCCTTCAACTCACAATACGCCTGAGTAGCACAAAGCAATCGGCATGCCATGCGTGAATATTCCAACGAATCCGGACAAATAGCCGTTGTCGCGCGAGTGGTCTCTGTCGCAATATCGACACGACCGCGAAACATGTAGCGCTTTGTCGCGTTCGCAACAAAGCGCGGGCGGGGCTAGAGGTGCTTTATCGAGACGTTGTACTTCTTGAGAGCGTAACCGATCTGACGGGGTGTGAGGTTGAGCAGGCGCGCGGCCTTTGCCTGGACCCAGCCACATTGCTCCATCGCCCAGACGAGACGCGAGCGCTCCGACTGCGGCGGCTCCACACTGTCTGTCGCAGGGATCCCTGTACCCGGCATGGCGTACGCTGACGGCAGACTGATCGGGATGTTGCGGGTGGATCCATGATCGTGCAGTGCCATCGACAGGCACTTTCCCTGCTGGCAGGGCAAGTCGAGTTCCCGAATGACATCGCCACGCGTCATGGTCGCGGTGCGCTCGATGCAGTTTTCCAGTTCGCGCACGTTTCCCGGCCAGTTGCAGTCGAGCAGAATCTGCATGGCTTCGGGCACGACCGACAACATTCTATTATTGCCTTTGTTGAACTTCTCCAGAAAGTGCTCCACAAGCAGCGGAATATCGTCGCGCCGCTCGCGCAGAGCCGGGAGCGCTATCGTCACAACGTTGATCCGGTAATAGAGATCCTCGCGAAACGTTCCGCGCGAAACTGCTTCTTCCAGGTTGCGGTTGGTGGCGAAAATCAGACGTACGTCCACCAGAATCGCCTTGTTGCCGCCGACCCGCTCGAATTCCCGTTCCTGCAATACCCGTAACAGCTTGGTTTGGAACGATGGCGAAATCTCGCCAATCTCGTCCAAAAACAGGGTGCCGCCGTTCGCCAGCTCGAAGCGGCCCTTGCGCTCCTGGGTCGCACCGGTAAACGCGCCCTTCTCATGCCCAAACAGTTCCGATTCGAGCAGAGTTTCAGTCAGCGCCGCGCAATTGACTCGCACGAATGGCGCGTTGGAGCGCGGACTGTGGCTGTGAATAGCGCGAGCGATCACCTCCTTTCCAGTGCCGGATTCACCGCGCAGAAGCACAGTGGCGCGGCCGGGCGCGGCCTGGTGGACCTCGGCGAATACCTGCTGCATGCGTTTACTGTGGCCAATGACCTCCTTGATACTGTGCATTACCCGGACCTCGCTCTGCAGTGCTTTTTGCAGGCGGTGGCTTTCGCGCATCATCCGCTCATGCTCGGCCAACACGCTGCGGTGCAGCTTTACCGTCTGGCCTATCAAATTGGCGACCATCTTCAGGATCTGCACATCGCGCTCGAATTTGACTGGACGTTGCCCAGACTTGCGGTCGCGGTCGACACTCAAGACACCGAGAACCTCCCGGCCGTGCTTGATTGGCACACCCAGAAAGGCGATCACCGCGTCGGCGCTCAGGTCGCGCGACCTGGTACGATTGAGAAACAGCGGTTCCTTGGAAATGTCCGGGATCACCATCGCCACGCCGGACGTGAGAATTCGGCCGACTACACCCTCCCCGGCCTGATATTGGCCGCGCCGGACCTCCTCCACCGTCAAGCCGGATGCACCAGCAGCGTGCAGCTCGCCGGATTCCTGCACCAAACTGATCATCCCGCGACGCATCTGGAAATGCGCCGCCAGAACAGCGAGTACTTCTCTGAGTGTTTTGCTCAGATCCAGAGACGAATTGAGTATCTTGCTGATTTCGTAGATAGCAATCAGCCCTGAGCCACTTTCTCCTTCCGCTGATTTGCCCATAGCTTCCTCAACATGTTTCTGCCCCAATCTCCCTACCGATGAAATACCCTTAGCAATTGTCATACCACTGTCCGTGTTGAAAATCCGCCTGCAGCTCCATGCGAACCGGCGTTGCCCGCGCCGGCACATCCGCGCTCGCCTTCCGCCGTATCGAAGAATGCGAACCAACATGTCGGATATCCGACAAACGCGACAAAGCCGACATACAAAACCGAACAGGGAAACCGGCAATCACGTGCATTCCCGGCACTATTTGCTTGCGCACGTTCGTGGCACGAGAGTTGCTGAGTGTCGATCAACGAAGTGTGATCAATACGTAACCCACCATGATGACCGATGTCACAATGCCGATCCGGATTACCGATAATGCCGCAGCTAGGGTCAGCGGCCTGCTGGCCGACGAAGGGCGCAGCGACCTGAAGCTTCGCATCTTCGTAAGCGGCGGTGGCTGCTCGGGATTTCAGTACGGCTTCACCTTTGACGAGTCATCCGGTGAGGGCGATATGCTGTTCACGAAAAACGGCGTCACGTTTGTCATCGACCCTATGAGTTTCCAGTATCTTGTGGGGGCGGAGATCGATTATCTGGAGGGGCTAGGTGGCGCACGCTTTGTCGTCAAAAATCCCAACGCCAAGACAACCTGCGGTTGCGGCAGTTCGTTCTCCACCTGACCACACTAGGGGAATCCCACATGTCAGTCGCTCTGACACAAGCTGCAGCTGCCCGTGCACAGAAATTTCTCGCTCAGCGCGGCACGGGCATCGGCCTGCGGCTGGGTGTGCGCACCAGCGGCTGCTCAGGTTTCGCGTACACGCTCGAGTTTGTCGACGAAATCCTGCCGGATGATTGCTGCTTCGACAGCCATGGGGTAACAGTGCTCATCGATCCGAAAAGCCTTGCGCTTCTCGACGGCACGACACTCGACTTCATTCGCGAAAGCCTGAATGAAGGCTTCAAATTCAACAACCCAAACGTGAAGGCACAATGCGGCTGCGGCGATAGTTTCTCCGTTTAGGTCGATTCTACCCGATTTGAAATGATCTCAATAACTCACAGGACTCTGGCCGCCCATTTTTTAAAAATAGGGGCGAGGTAGCATGCGAAACTTGCGGGGTTGCAGTTGGGCGCCCGCGTAGGAGCGATATCGGCCGCAAAAGCGGCGTGCAAACCCACCAGGCAGCCCAGATGTAGCACAGCGGGATCACGGCTGCCGCAAGGATTTGACATCCTCCCCGGCCTGAATGCCGGAGATTCCTACGGCGCTCAGGCGCGGCATTGAGCCGCTCCCGGGTCGCTTCGGCAGGTTCCTGCTGCTGGCGGCATTGCTGCACCGCTCACTTCACAGGCGAACCGGGCGTGTCCCGCCCTTAAAACATTGATCGCGCCGACCACATCTGCGTTTTCCTCGAAGCCGCATTCCATGCACTCGAACCGGGCTTGGGTTCTGCGGTTCTCAGCCGAGACCTGCCCGCAGCACGGACAGGTGCGGCTCGTGTTCCGCGGTGGCACGGCGATGAGCCAGCCGCCATTCCACTTTATGCTGGCGAGCGCGGCGTGTGTCGCTGGAGCACGCCTGTGAAAAGGCCTGCGTATGCACCACCTGTCATGTCATCGTACGCGCCGGATTCGAATCCCTGCGCCCGGAAGGCGAGGACGAAGAGAGCCAACTCGGAAAGGCCTGGGAGTTCGAGCATTTGCGCGCCTCGGTTTCCTGGTTCGGCTCGGCAAACAGGACCTCCTTGTCGAAATGCCGCGCTATACACTCAATCTTTCCGCCGAAGCGCGCTAGATGTCGATCGCTGTTCCCCATATGGGGCGAACCGCGCCACTATCTCCGCCACACCATGTCCGCGCACAGCCTGTCGTTGCGATCCGAAACCTTGTCGGAAACCGGACAATCGTTACAAATGTCGTGTTTCCCCCTTGCGCTGTACGATGCGATTCTCATGATTTCCGCTGAATAGCGCCACTTTTTCGGGCTGGCATGTCGATTGCTTTATGAACACCGAAGCACCCCAAAACAGGTCAGCCCATGATCACTACGGTTACCGTCAATGACACCACGCTGCGCGACGGCGAACAGACCGCCGGCGTAGCGTTTACGGTCGAAGAAAAACTCGCCATCGCGCGCGCCCTGTCCGACGCCGGTGTGCGTGAGATGGAGGTCGGCGTGCCGGCCATGGGTCCAGAAGAATGCGAAACCATCCAGGCCATTGCCCTGCAGCATATGCCCGCACGACTGATGGTCTGGGGACGAATGAACACCACTGATCTCGATGCCGCTGCCCTGTGCCGTGCCCAGGCCATCAATCTTTCAATTCCGGTGTCGGACCTGCATATCGTCTACAAACTACAGCGCGACCGGGAGTGGGTGCTGCGCCAGATCGCTCGTTTGGTGCCGCGCGCGCTCGATCTCGGATTTGAAGTGTGCGTCGGTGCGGAGGACGCCTCACGTGCCGATCCTGATTTCCTGCGCGTGGCTGCCGAAGGAGCACAGGCTGCCGGCGCCCATCGCTTCCGTTTTGCCGATACCCTCGGTCTGCTCGATCCGTTTGTGACCTATCGAAAAATCGCGCAATTGCGCCAGGATATCGACATCGATATCGAGATGCATGCCCACGATGACCTCGGCATGGCCACCGCCAACACCGTAGCCGCGGTGCTGGCCGGCGCTACGCACATCAACACCACCGTCAACGGGCTAGGCGAGCGCGCCGGAAATGCGCCACTAGAAGAAGCGGTTCTGGCGCTGCGCCTCACCCACTCCATCGAAACCGGCATCGACACCCGGCAATTCCCGGCGATTTCGCGCCTGGTGAGCGCCGCCTCCGGGCGGCCAGTGGCGGCCAACAAAAGCATTGTGGGCGACTCAGTTTTCACACACGAGGCAGGCATCCACGTCGACGGTCTGCTCAAGGACGCACGCACCTATCAGGGCCTTGACCCGGCCGCGGTCGGTCGGGCGCATCGGATCGTGCTCGGCAAACACTCTGGCGCCGCCGCGATCGTCCAGGCCTATACGCACCTCGGCATCAGCCTGGATGACCACCGGGCCAGAGAAATCCTGGTGCGCGTGCGCCGCCATGCGATAGCAACCAAGCAGGCTCCGGATACTGCTGACCTCAACCGCTTCTACCTGGAGACCGTGTCATGCGCGCCAGCATTGACGCAATGATCCCACGGAGCGGCCTCTTTGCCCTCTCGCGCGAGGACCTGCATTGTGTGTTCAAGCGCGACCCGGCAGCGCGCACGCGCCTTGCGGGGCTCACGACCTACCCGGACCTTCATGTCTTGATCGCCCATCGGCTGGCAGATGCGCTGTGGCGTCGCAACTGGCGCTATCTGGCGCGGTTTCTGGGTTTTCTCACACGTGCCATCACCCAGGTCGGCATGGATTCCGGCACGCGCATCGGCCGACGCTTCTTTATCGATCACAGCTGGGCTGTCGTGACCAATGAAACCGCCGAAATCGGAGACGGTGTCACGCTTTACCATGGCGTCACCCTCGACGGTGTTTCCTGGAACCCGGGCATGTGCCACCCGACGCTCGGCAACGGCGGGGTGGTCGGAGCCGGCGCCAGGGCTCTCGGTCCGATCAGCGTCAGCCGGCACACCCGCATCGGCGCCAACTCGGTGGTAATCCAGCACGTCCCGGCGCAGATGACCGTAATCGACATCCCTGGGCGCGTGAGTTTACCGCTTGCCAATCGGCGCATCGCCGAACACGGCATCGATCATCATCTGCTGCCCGACCCGGTCGGCAAGGCAGTCGCCTGCCTGCTCGAACACATCACCCGACTTGTGTCGCCACTGGCCGCGGTGACCGGCAAACGGGTTCCGGTCAGCGGCGATTGTGACGTCTGTGTGGACGGCTGCGATCCGGTCCAGGTGTCAGTCAGCGACAACCTCAAGCGCAACCCCACTGACCAGTGGATGCCGCCAAGGATAAATTTATGACCCAAGCCCTCGAAGCCCTGTACCAGAACCTTAGCCGTCTTTCAGCTGCCGAGGAGTTCTTCCATTATTTTTCTGTCTCGTTCGATCCGCCGGTCGTGCACGTCAACCGCTTACACATCCTGAAGCGTTTCCAGCAGTACCTGCGGGCGACACCCGGACTCGCCGAGCTGAATGCGCCGTCTTTGCATGCTGCGTGTCAAAATCTGCTGGCACGCGCATATCACGACTTTGTGCACTCCACGCCCGCGCAGGAAAAAGTCTTCAAGGTTTTCCGGAACATCAATGGCGGACACGTCGCGCTCGACAGCCTGATCGGCACCCTGCCGTCCCGTCGCGAATGAGCCTGAACATGCATATCGTCGTCTGTATCAAACAGGTTCCCGACAGCGCGCAGATTCGCGTGCACCCGGTGACCAACACCATCATGCGCCAGGGCGTGCCGGCAATCGTTAATCCCTATGACCTGGTGGCACTGGAAGAAGCGCTGCGTCTCAAGGACCGCTATGGCGCACGCATCACTGTGCTGAGTATGGGGCCACCGCAGGCTGAGGGCGCGCTCCGCAAGGCGCTGTCGTTTGGCGCCGACGAGGCGATTCTGCTTACCGATCGTTCTTTCGCCGGTGCCGACACGCTCGCCACAAGTTACGCGCTGGCGAGCGCGATTCGCAAGATCCGTCTGGACATACCCGTGGACCTTGTGTTCGCCGGCAAGCAGACCATCGACGGTGATACTGCGCAGGTTGGTCCCGGCATTGCGATCCGGCTCAAGATGCAGCTTCTGACCTACGTGAGCAAGATTGAAACCATCGACCTCGACAAGAGCGAACTCACCGTGCAGCGGCGTGCTGAAGGTGGTGTACAAGTGCTGAAGACGCGGCTGCCGGCGCTGATCACCGTTCTCGAAGGTATCAACGAGATGCGCTTTGCCACCATGAGCGACATGTTCCGTGCCGCGCGCTATCCAATCAGGGTTTGGGACAAGGATGCAGCTGGGATCGAGGACATCAGCAAGATCGGTCTCAAAGGATCGCCGACCGTGGTATCCAAGGTTTTTGCGCCAACGCCGCGCACCCAGAAGGCCGAAATCATCCAGACCCAGAGCGACCAGCCGGGCGACGTCGCGGCCACATTGCTGGCCAAAATGTTCGCCAGATTCCCACAGTTGCGCGACGCCATAGGCCGGCGCGGCGAATGAATGGATGAGACTACCATGAGCAACCCGACCGCCCCGACCCCACCGGCCGCCAGACCCGCCGGCCGCCGCAAGTTCGAACTCGACCCCAGACTTAAGGCCTACAAGGGTGTGTGGGTGTTCATCGAGCACGAACGCGGTGCAGTCCACCCGGTGTCCTTCGAGCTGCTCGGCGAGGGACGCAAGCTTGCTGACCAGCTCGGTGTGGAACTTGCCGGTGTGGTGCTGGGAGCAGCCGGAGAACACACACGCCGCTTCTGTCAGGACGCGTTCTGCCACGGCGCCGACCTTTGCTTCCTGCTCGAGGATCCGGTGCTCGCGCAGTACCGCAATCAACCGTACAGCAGGGCACTTACCGATCTCGTCAACAAGCACCAGCCGGAAATCCTGCTGCTCGGCGCGACCACTCTCGGCCGCGATCTGGCCGGCAGCGTCGCCACTACCCTGCAGACCGGGCTGACCGCCGACTGCACCGGGCTGGCGATCGATCCCGAGAACCGCAGTCTTGCGGCCACTCGCCCGACATTCGGAGGCAGCCTACTATGTACCATCGTCACACTCAATTACCGCCCACAAATGGCGACTGTGCGTCCGCGTGTGATGTCGATGCCGGCACGCAACGATACCCGCAGCGGGCGCGTCATAGAGGAGCCTCTGGCACTGCTCGAAACCGACGTCGTCACCAAGCTGCTGGAGTTCATTGCCGACGACAAGCGCGCTGAAGTCAACTTGCCGTTTGCCGACATTATCGTGGCCGGCGGCCGTGGGATGAAGCGTCCGGATAACTTCCAGCTGGTCCGGGACCTGGCCGAGGTGTTGGGCGCCGAGGTCGGCGCGACACGTCCGGTTGTGCAATCCGGCTGGGTCAGTGCCGACCACCAGGTCGGTCAGAGCGGCAAGACCGTACGCCCCAAGCTTTATATCGCTGCCGGGATCTCCGGCGCAGTACAGCATCGCGTGGGCATGGAGGGTTCCGACGTCATCGTTGCCATCAACCAAGATGCCAGCGCGCCGATTTTCGACTTTGCCACATACGGCATCGTCGGTAACGCCATGCAAATCCTGCCGGCGCTGACGGCGGCTTTCCGACAACATCTGGCGACGGAGAAACTGGCAGTTTGAGGAGAAACAATGAACGAGAAATTCGATGCCATCGTGGTCGGCGGCGGTCCGTCGGGAAATGCATCGGCCTACACCCTGGCGAAAGCCGGTTTCAGGGTGCTGCAACTGGAGCGCGGTGAGTATCCGGGTTCGAAGAACGTGCAGGGCGCGATCCTCTATTCCGACGCGCTCGAACGCATCATCCCGGACTTCCGGGATGATGCGCCGCTGGAACGCCATCTGATCGAACAGAGGGTATGGGTCTTGGACGACGAGTCGTGCGTCGGTTCCACCTATCGCTCGGCTGAGTTCAACAAGCCGCCCTACAATCGCTATACCATCATACGCGCACAATTCGACAAGTGGTTCTCAAAAAAAGTGCAGGAAGCCGGCGCACTGCTGATTTGCGAGACAACCGTGACCGACCTCCACATGGATGGAAACTGCGTCGTCGGCGTCAAGACCGATCGCGAGGGCGGTTCGATCTATGCCGACGTGGTGATTCTGGCCGATGGGGTCAACTCGCTGCTGGCGCGCAAAGCCGGATTTCGGCCGGAGCTGGAGCCGCGGGAAGTGGCGCTCGCAGTGAAAGAGATCCACTTCATGCCCGAGGAAACCATCCACAGCCGCTTCAACATCTCGGGCAACGAGGGCGTTGTCATCGAGATGGCCGGCAAGATCACCCAGGGCATGGTCGGCACCGGCTTTCTCTATACCAACAAGGAATCGCTCACCATCGGAGTCGGCTGCCTGCTCTCGGACTTCAAGAAGCAGAGCATACCGCCTTACGCCCTGCTGGAGCGCATGGAGGCACATCCGGTGATCGCCCCGCTACTGGCCGGCGGTGAGATGAAGGAATACACCGCCCATTTGATCCCCGAGGGCGGCTACCACTCGATTCCGCCCATTTACGGAGACGGCTGGATGATCGTCGGCGACGCCGGCATGTTCGTGAACGGCGTGCATCGCGAGGGCTCGAACCTGGCCATGACCACCGGGCGTCTTGCGGCCGAGACCGTGATCGAGTTACGCACCGAAAACAAGCCGCTCACGTCCAGAAACCTCGCGCGTTACCGCGAGAAGCTTGATGACAGCTTCGTGATGAAGGATCTCGAAAAGTACAAGCGTCTGCCGGCGATTGTGGAAAGAAATCCGCAGTTTTTTACTTCGTATCCAGAGCTTCTAAACCGTGCCGCCCACACGCTGATCGCCGTCGACGGCGTCGACAAAAAGGCCAAGGAACGCTCGATCCGCAAGAGTTTCGTGGCTTCACGTTCGCGCCTCGGATTGCTAAGCGATGCATTCAAACTGTGGAGGGCCTTCGAATGATCCGCGTCGAGGAAAAGCTCTTTCAGAATCGTTACCGCGTGGATGCCGGACGGCCGCACATCCATATCGGCAACCCCGATGTTTGCGCCTATGGATGCAAATCTAAACCCTGCACCGTCTGCTGTCCGGCCGCCTGTTATACGCAGGAAGGCGACGGGCGCGTAACACTCATCACCGATGGATGCCTTGAATGCGGCACCTGCCGGGTGATCTGCACCGAGCACCGCAACGTGCAGTGGGAATATCCGCGCGGCGGTTACGGCATCCTGTTTAAATTTGGTTGAGGTATGTCATGTCAAAGCCAGAGAAACATGTTAAGGAGGCCTCCGCAATATTCAAGGACTCGTCGGTGATCCTTGCTCCGGGCAATACCACCATCCAGACGAGTGCGCGCAACCGTCTCTGCCGCATGATCAGCCGCTGAAACCGGGGCCCGAT
Source organism: Pseudomonadota bacterium (assembly GCA_021783525.1). Taxonomy (GTDB): domain Bacteria; phylum Pseudomonadota; class Gammaproteobacteria; order Burkholderiales; family Gallionellaceae; genus Sideroxyarcus. The sequence goes on along the minus strand of JAJXTT010000002.1, from coordinate 21,958 downwards.
CAGCGCGGAGTTGATCATCGACCTTGCAGGCGGAAAGTAGATTGTGGCCATTGTCACCGACAAAAGCGTTGCCAATCTTCAGATCCGGGTGAGGGCGTGCCTGTGTACGCTCATCAAGGCCTCCCATGTCGTCATCGCGGTTCAATGACCAACCAACACTAACCACGGGGTCATTTATGACACCACCCAGATCACTAATCGCGCTCGGCCTTTTTCTGGCGTTCTCTACTGTACATGCCGGCGAAGTGAAGGTGGCTGTGGCCGCCAACTTCTTGACGCCGATGAAAATGATTGCCAAGTCATTCGAGATAGGCACCGGCTACAAGGTGCTGGTCTCCGCTGGCTCGACCGGCCAACTGTATACACAGATAAAAAACGGGGCTCCGTTTCAGATTTTTCTTTCGGCTGACCAAAAGACACTGGCAAAGCTCGCCGCACAGAAGTTGACCGTCCCCGGAACGCGCTTTACCTATGCCGTCGGCAAACTCGTCCTGTGGTCCGCGAAGCCCGGATTCGTCGACTCCAGGGGGGAGATTCTGAAACGTGGCAGTTTCAGGCACATCGCAATCGCCAACCCGAAACTTGCCCCCTACGGCGCCGCTGCGATGGAGACAATGCAGAATCTCAACGTCCTTGCCTCGATCGAGCCGAAAATCGTGTGGGGCGAAAACATCGCCCAGACACAACAATTTATTGCCAGCGGCAACGCTGAACTCGGGTTTGTTGCTCTGTCCCAGGTCATAAGTGGCGGGAAACCAGCAAAGGGCTCGATGTGGATGGTTCCCGGAAATCTGTATGCGCCGATCCGCCAGGACGCCGCGCTGCTTGCTAACGGAAAGGACAGGCCGGCGGCCGAGGCGCTCCTCAAGTACCTCAAGGGCGGCACAGCACGCGCGGTCATCAAATCCTTCGGATACGGACTGTAATCGCAGTAACAGTCATGTTAACTGCTACCGATTTTACCGCCGTGGTACTGACACTCAAGCTCGCCGCCCTGAGCACGGCGATCCTGATGGTGCTCGGTACCTGGCTCGCGTGGCAACTCGCGCATACGCGCTCTTGGTGGAAACAACCGGTAAGCGCGCTGGTGTCGATGCCGCTGGTGTTGCCCCCGACAGTGCTCGGCTTCTATCTGTTGCTGCTTTTCGGTCCACACGGACCCATCGGTCAATTCACGCAGACACTCGGACTAGGCGCCCTGCCTTTTACCTTCTCCGGCCTGGTCGTGGCATCGGTGATATATTCTCTGCCGTTCGTGGTACAGCCGATCCAGAACGCATTCGAGACGGCTGGCCGGCGCCCGCTCGAAGTCGCGGCGAGCCTGCGCGCCTCGCCCCGGGATGCGTTTTTGACCGTCGCCATCCCTCTGGCGCGCCCCGGCCTTCTTACGGCCGCCGTGCTGGGTTTCGCGCACACGGTCGGTGAATTCGGCGTGGTGCTCATGATCGGCGGCGACATCGCAGGCGAAACCAAAGTGGCATCCGTGGCTATCTACGATCACGTGGAATCACTGCACTACGCCAATGCGAACGTGCTCGCCGCCAGCATGGCAACATTCGCCTTTATCGTCGTGCTGACAGTCGGCCTGCTCAATCATCGGCTAGCGGGACGTGACTTGTGATCGGCACCGACGCACGCTTTACCATGTCGCTCGGGGCATTCCAACTCGACGCCGCGTTTTGCGCGCCGCCACGCGGTGTCACCGTGCTGTTCGGGCCGTCGGGTTGTGGCAAGACCAGTGTACTGCGCTGCCTCGCCGGTCTGGAACGTGCGCCCAAGGGGTGGCTACGGGTCAACGGCGCGTGGTGGCAAAACGAGGAGCAGGATCACTTTCTGCCAACATACCGCAGACCGATCGGTTATGTTTTCCAGGAACCGAGCCTTTTCCCCCACTTGAGCGTGCGTGCCAACCTGGAGTACGGCCAGCGTCGCGTTCCTGAAAGCAATCGGCGCGTGGCGTTCGATCGGGCGGTGACGCTGCTCGGCGTCGCACCCCTGCTCGACCGCAGGCCGGTACGGCTTTCGGGGGGTGAACGCCAGCGTGTGGCCATCGCGCGCGCACTGCTCACAAGTCCAAAGCTGCTGCTCATGGACGAACCGCTGTCCGCGCTCGACACCCGCAGCAAAGACGATATCCTGCCGTACCTAGAGCGCCTGCACACTGACCTGTCTATCCCAGTGATCTATGTGAGCCACGCGCTGGAGGAAGTTGCACGTCTTGCTGATCACCTGGTGTTGATGGAAAACGGGCAGGTGCGCGCCCAGGGGCCGCTGTCCGAACTCATGACGCGACTCGACCTGCCGCTGGCGTACGGTGATGCCGCCGCGGCGGTGATTGAAGCGACTGTTGCCGCACACGACGAGAAATTCCACCTCACTTATCTCAATTTTCCGGGAGGGCGCATCACGGTGCCGCGCGAGGATCTGCCCGTGAACGCGCACGTGCGCCTGCGCGTCTATGCGCGCGACGTGAGTCTCGTGCTCGCGCCGCAGGAGGGCAGCAGTATTCTCAACGTCTTCGCCGTGTATATTTCCGGATGCACCGAAGAACGTCCGGGACAGGTCATCGTACAGCTGGACGCCGAAGGTACGCCGCTGCTCGCGCGAGTGACCGCCAAGTCGATCGCACAGCTTGGCCTCGCGCCCGGCGCACTGGTCTTCGCTCAGGTCAAGGGCATGGCGCTGCTGAATTGACCTGGCCCACGTGACACCGCAACTCCGTATACCCACGGTCGGCCGTCATTACAGAGCCAAAACCAGTGACGAGCATATATCGAACATCAATTAGGTCGGCGATGTTTTCGGGTCCGTCTCTGCCTGTATTCGTTTGCATTATAAGCACGTTGTCGAACACCGGATCCAGGTCGCTACAACATGGCTCGAAGGTGCTGCCTTGTACTTTCCGCATGCGAGATTGCGCGCCGGGATGAAATGAATCTGGTTCTGGCTCTTCGGACAGATCCCGGCAAAACGCGGTGTGTCACCACGAAGGCTCTCTGGCTGCTTTCACGTTGACTTCTTGCGTTCAGTCCGCTTGGCCGGCTAGTTGCCCGTTCCCGTATCCGGATTTTCATCCTGGTCCTGGCTTGGCCTGGCGCGGAATTGCGCCTCCGATATCGTTGCACAGCGCACACCCTTGTATCCAGTCCCGGCTTCAGCAACCGACGGGAGGAAAAACCTCTTCGGGGCCAAAACAGACCGTATAGTCAGTGCAGGCCTTGCAGCTTGGAGCCTTGCACAAATTTACTTCGGCCCGTTCGCAAAGCTGCTTGTAAAAGAACCTTTTCCACTTCATATTATCCGCGTTTTTTGCGTACAGCGCCCCAAAGTAGCGGCGCAACAGCCCGGACAGTACCTCGCGACTGGGAAGCTCCATATCCTGCCAGAGGTGATTGTTATCGAGGCAGGCGGTGGCAATTGCATGCGCGAGCCAGCGGGTTCCGTCCGAGTCGTCGCACCGATGATCGAGCAACAATTGCACAATATCCAAGAATTCGTCATCACGGAGCGCTGGACACCCGCCACCGGGCTGCTCGAAACAGCGTGTGATTTCCCCATTGGCCTCTGGAAAATAGCGGTCTCGCAGGCGTCCGAGCTCCTCGGTGCCCAGGCCGTGTATCGCCGATTGAGACAATACTCCACCTAACGCCAGAGTCAGCGCGTCGCCGGGATAGCAGGCGGCGCCCATCAACGCGGCGTACTTATAAGTACCCATGTTAATCTCCAGCCACCTGCGGTACGTGCGTGTAGCACTTCTTCGGGCAGATGCGTGCGCAGGCTTCGCAGCCGATGCAGTTCTCGGGGTGTGCTACGGTCATCACTTTCTTCTCGTATTCTCCGTCCTCGTCCTCATCCTCGCCCACTGCCAGCACCAGCCGCTCGCCGTTCTCGTCAATGCCGACCAGCTGCAGTACATCGCGCCCGCACACACGAAAGCACCGGCCACAGCCGATGCACTTCTTGTCGTTGATTTCCTGAACGAAGCGCGGCGTCCAGTCGCGCCCGCTCGGTCTCAGGGTGACGGTTACGTAGCGCATGCGCTCAGCCACCAATTGCCGCCAGGCGCGATCGCATCTTGCTAAGGTTCCTGTAGGCCTCATAGACCTGCGCGGCGGCCTCCGGGATCCTTTCCCAGCCGCTCGGAAGATCCTCGGCCAGATCGTGCAGGTTCATCTTGAGGTTGGTGGCCTGCGCATTGAGCTTCTTGATGTCTTTCTTTAATGCTTCTACATCGACGGATATGCTTTGCTGTTCCATATGCTCCTTTGTTCAAAGCCTCCGAGGTTGTGCAATCCGAGTGACCGATCGCGAAATTCGCAGGGGCTTCCTCAACGGAATTTATTCACCTCAACCATATCTGGCCACGTCCGGGTACTTGTTCACCATCTCAATCCCGGCGACCACGTGTTTTTCGCCTTCAGAGGCGAGCTTTTCCATACTTTCAAAGCCGAAGCGGTGCACGTCGCGCAGGTTCCTGTTGATCACGATCAGCCGCCCGGCAATAAGCACCAGCCGTCCGAATCCCTCGTGATGCATCTTGATCATAGGCGCCACCATGACATCGGTAGCACGCTCGATGGCGAGCCCGACGGCGTTGTAGAACAACTCCAACCGCCATAGGGTTTCCGGATCGGGATCACCCATGACTGGTAACTCGCGGCGCTGCTCCTTTGTCAGGATATACGGCGCCAGCAGTTCAACGTCACTCTTGCCATCCCAGGAACCGTACGCGTCCTGCGCGCGCCATTGCTTGATCAGCTCCTTCACGAACCGAGACTGTGCCGGATCGGTCGTCGCGCTCACTCCTGTGGCTATTGCTTCAGACATTTTGCGCTTCGTCGTCGAAATCAAATTGTCTCGCCTGCCCTTTCATCATGACCTTGCGTAACCACGGTGGCGGGGTCCCCTTGAGCACAGTTTGCAACCTATCCAGGATTCCGGCGATCGTCTCCGGCTCCGCAACCTTGATCGGGTGAATCCTGTTGGCCACGACCCGCGCTGCGCCCGAACCGCCGATCGCGGCCACATACAGGATCGCGCAATCCCTGATGGCCTCGATCTTGGGAGCGAGTTTGTCCTCGTTGCCGTCCTCCTCGAGATTGCCGTCAAATTGCACGGCCTCGAGGAAATAATGATCCGTCGGTGTAACCTCATAGACAGCGATGTTTTTGGCCCAGCCGAAGTGCGCGTCCACGCGCTTAAGGTCCTGGGTGGCAAATGCGACTTTCATACGCCCTCCTCTATCAACTCCAGTTGCGCCGCTAATGAGCTGTAGCCGGCGTACGGACATCGATTTCGCGTTCGACCCGCGCCCGGGTATCGGGCGTGTGGTCGGGGGAATTAGCCAGAAACACGTTGCCAATTTCGAAAACTAGGTCGCGCGTCCCGCGGTACCCGATTGTGAGCTGGTGGGCAGCGCCGAGCCGGTCGAAAGTCGGCAACCCCATGCGCACAAACGGCAGGTCCAGCCGCTCAGCCATCTGGCGACCATGCGCATGGGTGATAAGCAGGTCGCAGCCAACAGCGCGCATTTCAAGGTCCTCGAGGTCGCCAATCACTACCTCCTCCACCGGCAGCTTTTCGAGCAATGGCGAATCGGTGGTCGTAACTGCAGCGGAAATCTCGGCGCCCATCTCCGCCAACCAGGAGCCGATGCCCCACAGCAGGTCCGGTTCGGCGCCAATGGCGATTTTTTTGCCGCCGAAAAAGAAGTGTCCGTCGAGCATCGCATCCACCAGCTGGCTACGCTGGCGGCGGTACTTGCTAGGCACTGGCCGGCCGCTGAGCTGCGCCAGCAGCCCCATCAGTCGATCATTGACCTCCAGCCCGGTGAGACGATCGAACAGTTCGTAGGGCACGTCGGTTTTAGCCTGCAGCACCTCGCAGGCCGCGCGCATCTGCTCTCCGACCGCGATGGTGAGACGCGAGGCGCCGCATCCGCGGATGTCATTAAGGGCCGTTCCGCCCAGAGTCGTCGGACTGAAATCATCCGGCACATGACCATCCAGAGAACCGGACAGGTCGGGCAGCACAATCGGATCGAACCCGAAGGACTCGACGATTTCGCGCAGTTCCTCGATGTCACCCGGCATCAGATGATTTCCAGGCAGAATATTGATCCGGTTCGCGAGCTTCGTGGCGGTCGGCTCCGTCAGCTGTTCCACAATGCGCGCCACGGTCTTGCTCCAGCCGTCCTGAAAGGCCTCTTTGTAGTCTGGCGTAGACACGTACACGATCGCGACGCTCTCCAGCTCAGGGTGACGCGCACGGATCAGCTTCAGGTATCCGTCCACGTCATCGCCCTTGGTTTCGGTCAGTCCGGTGGAACAAATTCCGATAATTTCCGGCTTGGCGCGATTGAATATATTGAGGATCGCCTGCTCGATGTTCTCCATTCCACCCATGATGGTCGTGGCCTCGCTCATGGCCGTGGTCTGCAGCGGGATCGCTTCACGGAAATGACGCACGAGCAATACCAGCCCGAAAGCGGTACACCCCTGTGAACCGTGCAGCACAGGCATGCAGTGATTGAGCCCGAGGAACGCCAGCGCGCCGCCAATCGGCTGGCTCATCTTGAGCGGGTTGACGGTGCAGGACTTCCTGGAGCGTGTGACAGCTGCCATATTGCTACCCAATATCCTCATAGCATTGTCGGTTGCAGGGTGCTCCGAGCCCACCGAAGCGGTCGATGACGCACACAGCACCCCTTACGTTTGCAAATCCCAGGGAGCGGGACGCCTTACTTGCTCCCAGATCGGGTTGTACAGCGCGCGGTCGATCTGCTCGACCAGCGCCACCATCCCCTCGTAGCCGGCATAAGCGTGGTGGCGCTCCTGGTTGATGTCGAGCCAGGGCATCTTGGCCTTGAGCGCCACGAACTGCGAGCGCCCACCCGACAGCATGATGTCCGCATGTGCGTCCTTGAGCATTCTGTACATCTCGCGCGGGGTCATATCCTCGATCATGTGCGCATCCTCGCCCATAAGTTCCTTGATGCGTTCTTTGTCCTCTTTCGAGGACTTCTTGACGCTGGTGCCGACAATCACCATACCGACTTCCTGCAGTGCCGCCACCACCGACCATGATTTCACCCCGCCGGTGATCAGAAGCACGCGCTTTCCGGAGAGGCGCTGCTGGTAGGATTGCAGACGCCCCCAGACATGCGCTTCCTCGCGCCGGATCAAAGCCTCGGTACGTTCAAGCAATTCCTCGGGAGCACCGCGTTGCACCAGCAGGCCCGCAATCTGCCGCAGGCTGTCGCTCATGTCGGACACCCCGTAGAACGATCCCTCGAAGAACGGAATCTCGTAACGCTCCTCCATCTTGCGCGCGATGTTGATCATTGCCTTGGAGCAGACCATCATCGCCGCGCGCGCCCGGTGTGACGAGGCGACCTCGTGATACTTGGCATCTCCGCTTAAGCAGGCGAGGATACGGATACCTAGCTCATCAAGCAGCGGCTTCACCTGCCACAGTTCTCCGACCAAGTTGTATTCGCCGATGATATTGATGTCATAGGGGGTGGTGATTTCCGGTTCTTCGGTGCCAATTACATAATCGAGCAGTGCTTCGCCACCAAGCTTGTTACCGAGGTTTTTGGCGCCGACGAAACCAGGCGTGTTGACCGGGATCACTGGCTTACCAAACTTGGTGGCCGCGGCCTTGCACACCGCCTCTACGTCATCGCCGATCATGGCGGTGACGCAGGTCTGGTAGACGAACACCGCCGGCGGATTGTATTTTTCAATCACTTCTCGGATCGATCGAAATAGGCGCTTTTCTCCACCGTACACCACATCCATTTCGGTGATGTCCGTGGTGAATCCGGTGCGGTACAGATGCGAGCCGGATGATGCGGCATGCCGGTTATCCCAGGAATTGCCCTCGCAGCCGATCGGGCCATGCACCAGGTGTGCCACGTCGGTGATCGGCTGTAATGCAATCTTGGCACCGTCGAATGCGCATCCGCCGGCCGCCGCCCCGGGCTGCAACCGCTTGGCGCAGCCCTCCTTGCGCTCCTTCTGCGACTTGCCCCGGTTCTTGTCGCACCCGGGTTCGCTGAAGATTTCCTGGACCTCGTTCGACAACGTGCTCATGGATCGCCTCGCGGTTACGCGCTCAGAACCCCACCCAGACGTCGTCGCCACCAGGCACATAGCGGCAAGCCAGCCGCCAGTATGGCGACCGCGTCACCCATGTCCGCGCCCGGTACTGGGCGGCCGTCAGCTTTCCGGCGCGCCGAAGTGTCTCGCGCTCATTGCTGTCCAGACACACCACGGACTTGCGCGCCGGGCGCACGGCTGCAACCTTGACTGCGCAACTTGTGCGCCTTCCGCAGCCCTGCCGCCGGCGACGGCAGCGCAACGGCGCTCCGTGACGTCGTGCCAAGCTCAGCAATGTGCTCCGATTGTGCCCCGCAATGCTTACAATAATCGCCCTCGGCAGCGACATCGTTAGAAAAGTGACAGTTCCCATACCCGGTTCTCCTCGGCCAACGATATTCTTCGCCTGCCGGCTGCGCTCAACGAATTATGTCGTAGCTATAATCGTTCTTCGCCGCAACCATGGAATTCTTATCCATCTCGTCGAAGATCTTGTCCAGGATCGTAACCAGCACGTTCATCGCGCCCTGGTAACCCCAAACGGGGTACCGGTGCTTGTGGTGCCGGTCGAAGATCGGGAAGCCAATACGAATCAGCGGGGTACCAGTATCGCGCTCCAGATATTTGCCATAGGTATTGCCGATCAGGAAATCCACGGGCTCGGTGAACAGCAGTGAGCGCATGTGCCACAGGTCCTTCCCGGCATACACGTGGCAGCCTTTGCCGAACGGCGAGCCGTCGAGCAGCGCCTGCACCTTAGTCGCCCAATCGTTGTTACCATTGGTCGAAAGGATGTGCACGGGCTCAGCTCCCAACTCCAGCAGGAACGCAGTCAGGCCGAGGGTCAGGTCCGGATCACCGTACAGAGCGAACTTCTTGCCGTGAATGTGCGCAGTGGAGTCGGCAATCGCGTCCACCAACCGGCCGCGTTCCTTCTCCAGATCCGCCGGCACCGGCCTGCCGCTGAGACGCGCGACCTCCATGAGAAACCTGTCAGTGGCGGCTACGCCCACCGGGTGATTGAAAGCCACGACTTCCTGGCCATTCTCGGCGCAGTAGGCAAGGCTCTTTTCAGTGCAGAACTCCTGCATCGAGATGGTGGCCCTGGAGTTCAGCGCGCCCCTGGCATCTTCGAGCGTCGTGCCACCGTCATACATACGGAACTGGCCGTCGGTGGGGGTATCCCAGACATCGCTGTTATCAGCAAGGATGGTGGCATCGACGCCCATGATACCGAACAGGCGCTTGATTTCCCGCAGGTTGCCGACGGTGTAGCCATCGAAGCCCCCGATGAAGTTGACCTTGCCATTCGGGATGCGTTCCTTGCCTTTCCAAAAATGCTCGAGAATTCCCTTTAGGCCATTGTCGTATCCAGTGATATGGCTGCCGACGAATGCTGGCGTGTGGGCGTAGGGCACGTCGAACCCCGCCGGCACACTGCCCTTCTCCTTGGCGTTCTGGATGAAGCCGTTCAGGTCGTCACCGATGACTTCAGCCATACAAGTGGTCGACACTGCGATCATTTTCGGCTTGTACAGACTGTAGGCGTTGGCAAGTCCGTCAATCATGTTGTTGAGTCCGCCGAATACCGCCGCGTCTTCGGTCATGGACGAGGACACGCACGAAGTCGGCTCCTTGAAGTGGCGGCTGAAGTGACTGCGGTAGTACGCAACGCAGCCCTGCGAACCGTGCACGAATGGCAGCGTGCCCTCGAATCCGACCGCAACGAACACCGCGCCAAGCGGCTGGCACGCCTTGGCTGGGTTCACCACCAGCGCTTCCCGCGCGAAGTTCTTCGTGCGGTATTCCCAGGACTTTGTGTAGTCGCGCATCTCTTCGACTTTTTCGTCCGGAAGCGGGAACTCGAAGTTCTTTTTCTTGTTCTCGAACATGTTGGTGTATTCCGGACCACGGAACAGGTTGAAGTGGTCGAGAACGTTGTCAGATTTCTGGCTCATGTTGCCGCTCCTGATGCCTGCTTCGTTGCGTGCGCTCTGCGCGCCTTTTGTCGGTGGTACGTGTGGCGCATCCTGCACGTTTACTTCCAAGGGGCCTTAGTCATACCCCACACCGGGTTGTTGATCGCCATGTCCATGTCGCGGGCGAATATCGCGAAGCCGTCGTAGCCGTGGTACGGTCCGGAGTAGTCCCAGGAGTGCATCTGGCGGAACGGCACGCCCATCTTCTGGAACACGTACTTCTCCTTGATGCCGGCGCCGACCAAGTCGGGCTGGATCTTTTCCACGAACTTCTCGAACTCGTGGCCGTTGACGTCGTCGTAGATCAGCGTGCCGTCCTTCACGTAGTGCGTGGTGCGCTGGTAGTCGTCGTTGTGGCCGAACTCGTAGCCGGTGCCGACGATTTCCATGCCCAAGTCCTCGTAGGCGCCGATCACATGGCGCGGCCGCAAGCCGCCGACATACAGCATCACGGTCTTGCCCTGAAGACGCGGCTTGTACTTGGCAATCACGGCATCGACGATTGCGCGGTACTTGGCGATGACGCGTTCCGCGCCCTCCTTGATCTTGTCGTCAAAGTGGCTGGCGATCTTGCGCAGGCTCTCTTCGATCTTGCTCGGCCCGAAGAAGTTGTATTCCACCCAGGGAATCCCGTACTTCTCTTCCATGTGGCGAGAGATGTAGTTCATCGAACGATAGCAGTGCAGCACGTTGAGCTTGGCCTTTGGGCTGTTCTCAAGTTCGGCGATCGATCCGTCGCCCGACCACTGGGCGATGACGCGCAGACCCATCTCCTCTAGCAGGATGCGCGAGGCCCAGGCGTCACCGCCGATGTTGTAGTCGCCGATGATGGCGACGTCATACGCCGTGCTCTGGAATTCCTTGTGTTTGTCCTCGGCCTTGTCGAACACCCAATCCCGGATCGAGTCGTTGGCGATGTGATGGCCAAGCGACTGCGACACGCCGCGGAACCCCTCGCAGCGCACCGGCACGATGGTTTTTCCATCGTATTCCTTGGATTTTTTCCGGGACACCGCCTCGATATCGTCACCGATCAGGCCGATCGGACACTCCGACTGGATCGAGATACCCTTGTTTAGCGGAAACAGCGCTTCAATCTCGTCGATGATCTTGGCAAGCTTTTTGTCACCGCCGAACACAATGTCCTTCTCCTGAAAGTCGGAGGTGAACTGCATGGTCACGAACGTATCGATGCCGGTGGTGCCGATATAGTAATTGCGGCGTGCTCCCCACGAGTACTGGCCGCAACCCACCGGGCCGTGGCTGATGTGAATCATGTCCTTGATCGGCCCCCAGACCACACCCTTGGAACCGGCATAAGCGCAGCCGCGGATGGTCATCACGCCCGGCACCGACTTGATGTTGGACTTGACGCTGCAATCCGGATTGCCGTCCTCGAATGTGGCGAGATGCTTGGCGCGCTTCTTCACGGTCTTTTCCGGATATGCCGTCAGGACCTCATCTATGAGTTCTTTGTTGCGTGCTTTAGTTTTCTCGATTGCCAAGCTCATGCTCCCTCCAAATTGCTCGTGTTTCGAATTGCTCTCGTGTCGAATGCGCCCTGCGCACCGATCGGCCTTGTAATGCGCAGAGCGCGCTTTGCTGCCTCCCGGATTCCGCCCGTGGTCCCTGTCATCGGCGGAATGCCGTCCTGGTTGCTATGCCGCCACCTCAGCTGCCAGTTCTGCCGCGGTCTTGCCAACGATGGACTCGTCCACCGCCTTCATGATGCCGTGCTCCATCAGCAGGTCTTCCAACTCATCCATCGTTATAGGCGTGGGAATCGTGCCCTTGCCTGCGTTCGCGTGAATCTTGGTCGCCAACTTCCGGTATTCCTCGGCCTGCTTGGAGTTCGGCGCGAACTCCAGCACCGTCATGCGTCGCAACTCGGCATGCTGAACCACGTTGTCTCGAGGCACAAAGTGGATCAACGTGGTATTCAGCTTTTTCGCCAGCGATTCGGCTAGCTCCAGCTCCTTGTCAGTCTGTCGCTCATTGCACACCAGGCCGCCCAGACGCACGCCACCAGAGTTGGCGTACTTGAGAATCCCCTTAGCGATATTGTTGGCCGCATACATCGCCATCATTTCCCCGGACATAACGATGTAAATTTCCTGCGCCTTGTTCTCACGAATTGGCATGGCGAAACCGCCACACACCACGTCGCCTAGCACGTCGTAAGATACGTAATCGATGCCCTCGTAGGCACCATTCTCTTCCAGGAAGTTAATCGATGTGATCACGCCGCGGCCAGCGCAGCCCACACCCGGTTCCGGCCCACCAGACTCCACGCAACGGATATTTTTGAAGCCGGTCTTCATCACCATCTCGATTTCCAAATCCTCGACACTGCCGGCCTCGGCAGCCAGACTCAGGATTGTGTCCTGCGCCTTCGCATGCAGGATCAGGCGCGTGGAGTCAGCCTTAGGGTCGCAGCCAACGATAAGAATCTTCTGTCCCAGCTCGGCTAACGCTGCCAGGGTATTCTGGGAGGTGGTGGACTTGCCGATACCGCCCTTGCCGTAGAAAGCAATCTGTCGCAAACCTTTGGTCATGTGTCTCTCCTTAACTGGTCGTCAAGTATTCGTTTCCAGCCTCGCTGGCTGCCGCACAGTCACCGCACCGCCGTACCAAAAAGGTTTGCAACGCTTTCTAGGTCTTCGTATCGGCTACAAATCCGGCCTCAACGCAACTGTGTACTGGGTATAGAGCAAGCGGCGTGCCACTGTTCGACAAATGCGCTTTTCCCTAGAAAATAAGCGGATTGTCAGGGGTATCGTTACCGTACGCACATGTTGCGAACCCGACATTCGACCGCTGCGCTGTCGCAAACAAGACAAGCGCGATCTGGCCCTACGAGACACGGGCATCAACGAATACCGCGATTTTCTGCGGTCTCGGCCGGTGCTCTCAGGCGGAACGAGATTTGCTGCAAGAAAAAAATGAGCAGAGTGCGGAGGAGCCGTGCAAATCGGCGTCAAGACTTCTACAGCAGTCGACAGCAAGCGTGTGCTCGTCGTGTGTTGACAGTATCGGGCGAAGCTTCGCCACACCTCGGTGCGCCGTGCGGCGGTAAGCGGCTTGGTCCGGCGCGAAGCGAGAGCCCACTGCATGGCCAGCTTCACCGTTAACGGACCCTGAGTAGTGCGTTGCGTCTACGAACCGGGCGAACCGGGCCAGTTGCTCCCCTTCGATCCACAGCGCGAAACCCGATTGTCGACGACTGGCAAGATACGCCTCGACTCTCGAGAACATTGTGTCAAGCGCCGCTTCCGATGTCCCTTCACCCTTGGCGTCAATGGTCAACACGCACTCCATTCTGAAACTCCGCAATCGGCATGGGTCTGCCAAACAGGTAACCCTGATACCGGCGACAGCCATTGCGCTTGAGAAAGTCGTGCTGCGGTTCCGTTTCTACCCCCTCCGCGATGAGGTCCAGGCCCAGGTTCTCGGCGATCCAGATAATGATCTGAACGATCACCGCCACTGCATCGTTGGGGTCGATATCGGTGGCGATATCGCGCACAAAACTCTGATCGATCTTGATCTCGTCCACGGGCAAATGCCGCAGATGAGCCAGAGACGATTGCCCGGTACCGAAGTCATCGAGCGAAAGGCGCACGCCCGCGTGGCGCAACCGCTTTATCTTGTCGATACTATCGCTCATGTGGCCCAGCATCTGACTCTCGGTCAGCTCGAGCGTGAGGGTGCGGGGATCCACACCCGCTACCGCGAGCGTACCCAGTACCTGATCGACAAAGTCCGGCTGTCGCAACTGGCACGCGCTGACGTTCATGGACAGCCCTAAATGGCGCATGTGCGGATCCGCTTGCCATAGTTTGAGCTGGGCACAGACCTCTTTTAGTACCCATTGCCCGATCGGCACGATGAGACCGGTTCTTTCCGCAAGCGGAATAAAATCCATCGGCGAAACCAGACCGCGCTCAGGATGTCGCCAGCGCAGCAGCACCTCGGCACCGACCACCTCCTGACCCGCGTTGACCTGCGCCTGGTAGTAGAGAACCAGTTGCCGAAGGGGGATCGCTTGACGCAAGTCCGCCTCCAGGGCGGCTCGCCCCTCGAGCGCCACCTGCAGGGCGGGGTCAAAGAATCGCAGGGTATTGCGTTCCGCGGACTTGGCGTCGTACATCGCCGCGTCAGCCTGCTTCAGGAGATCCGTGATGCGGGTCTCGTCCCCCCGAAACAGGGTGATCCCCATACTGGCAGAACTGTACTGTTCCTGTCCCTGGAGTTGATACGACTGACTGAGGACCGTGAGCATCTTCTTGCCGATACTCTGGGCCTGGGTGACCGCTTGTTGCGCATCTTCGCTGAGATCGACGAGCACGGCCACGAACTCATCGCCGCCCAGACGGGCCACGGTATCGCTGGGGCGCACGCAATCCTTGAGACGATTGGCGACCTCGATCAACATCAGATCACCGATATGATGGCCCCGAGTATCATTGAGCGTCTTGAAATTATCCAGATCGATGAACAGAAGCGCTCCATGGGTCCTGTGGCGTGCGCCATAGGACTGTGCCTGCTGCAATCGGTCCCACAACAGACTCCGGTTGGGAAGCTTCGTGAGCGGGTCATAAAAAGCCAGCTGATGGATCTCTGCTTCAGCCTCTTTACGGTGTGTCATGTCGGAACACACGCCCACATAATGGGTCACCCGCCCATCCGCATTGGTCACCGCGGTGATGGTCAGCCATTCGAGGTACACCCCGCCATCCTTGCGCCGATTCCATATTTCGCCCTGCCAGTAACCGTCACGGTCAAGGATTTCCCATAGCCTGCGATAGAATTCGGCATCCTGTCGCCCGGAATGCAGCATCGCGGGCGTTCTGCCTATCAGCTCCTTGGCGCTATAGCCGGTCAAGCGTGTGAAGGCATGGTTAACCCGCAGAATATGGGCCTCCCGATCCGTAATCACGATACCCTCCCCGGTCTCGAACGCGGTGGCCGCGATACGGAGTTCCTGCTCGGCCTGGCGCCGTTCGGTAATATCCCGGGCCACGGCGATAGCCAGGCGTCCCGTGGCGGCCTGGATCTCGTTCACTTGCAGTTCCAAGGGAAACTCAGTGCCGTTCTTGCGCACACCGACCATCTCGCTCGCCGCCTTGAACAAGGTGGCATTGTCGGATCCGCGATGCTGGCGCAGGCGGCCATGATATTGACTGCGATCCGGCTCTGGCATCAGCAGGCCCACGTTCTGGCCGGCGATGTCGCGCTCCGCATAACCAAACATCCGCTCGGCCGCCGGGTTAAAGACACTGATGGTCCCGTCTTCGCGAATGGCGATGACACCGTCATTCACGCCATCCAGCACAGCCCGGATATGTATTTCACTTTCGCGCAATCGGGCGTTGGCTAACTGCGTTTCGCGTTCCGAGCGGACCAATCTGCGCGCCATGGGAGTGATCATGCCGCGCAGCAACAGCATCCCGGCCAGCAGCAGGACCGCCAAAAGCGGCACAACGACCTTTAGCTGATCGGTCACCGGGCCGTAGAGTTCCGCCTGGCTGACCATCAGGACCATTCCGAGACCCGATTGACCCACCGGGGCATAGGCCGCGACCACGGCTTTGTGCAGGTAATTGCGCGCAAGAATCACACCGGTCTTGCCTGCCAGGGCATAACTCATCGGCAATGCGCGGCCCTGCAGCATACGCGGGAGCCGGGTAAGCACTTGGTCAGAACGTCCGCCGTTCTTGCCTGGCGCGCTGACCACGCACTGCATTGCCTTCCCCTGGGGCGCACAAACGGCGAGGGCCGCGGTTCGGCCGATGGCTCGGAGGTGGATCAGCGCCTGGCTGAGCAGCGGCAGGCGCGATTCGACCTGAATGCTGCCCACACGCCGTCCCAAACGATCAATGAAATCGGCGTGCGTGCGCAAAAAGAACTGCCCTTTCCACAGCAGCGCTGCCTGGCGGGCGTTGCTTAGCGGGATTTGCAGCTCAGGGGCCGCAAGAAAGCTTCCGGCCCGCGCGACTTCGCCACTCTGCGCGGTCCGGAAGGATATGGCCGTAAGGCCATACCCCACCAGAAAGGACCGGGCCCCTCTTTGCAACAAAACCCGGCTCGGATTCGCTTGCGGCACCCGGTCGATCCGGCGAACCGCCGCGATCAGGGCCGGCCGGGTAGCGATAATGCGGGTACTGATGAGCAATTGGCTGATCTGGTCTTTGACTAGGCCGATGCGGTCCTCAAGGGATGCGGCAAGACCCTGGGTAAGAAGACTCTCTGCCCGGCGCTCCATGACGACATAGACAGAAACGCCTGTTGCCACCGTCAACGCGACGAGCAGCAACCCTCCGAGGATACTGATGTTGTTCTGATGAACGTATCGTCGCGCCATCATGAGATAGCGGATGGCACCGCTCCATATAATGCTTTGTATCCGCTTAGACATGAGCAGGCCGTGTTCGGGTGAAACCATGATCCACAAGGTGAATTACCTGATGCTCACGGCATGTATTCACCCAACGCGCGACGGCGACGGCGCCGCCGCCCGGCGATCGCAAGACAGCCCATAGCGCGGCGGCTTCGGTCTTAAGTTTCTGGTTCATGCTTTCCTCCCTGTTGTCCGGCCAAGACAAAACCAATCGCGGTTTCCCTTAAATATAGGCTCTTCCGGCTTTCGTGTGGGTGAGTGGCTGAATAGTCATAGTGCACAAGCCGAAGGATAGAGATCAAGCTTGCCGCAGTGGAAGAGGATGGCAATGCGGTATTGGGCGAAGTTGCGATAACCCCGGGCATTGGCCTTCAGAAGAGGGCGGACCATCCCATTAGCGGCGGCGTACTTCGCGAGGGGGTCGCGGTGAAGTACGCCTGGATCGACGCGCATCGCGACCGGTTTGCCATCACCCGGATGTGCCGGCTGCCGACGGTATCGCGTACCGGCTATTGCCAGTGGCGAGAACGGCCACCAAGCGCGCGGACCCTCGCCAACCCGGTTCTTAACGTGCAGGTTGCCGCGATCCATGCAGGCAGCCCTCGCCGCTATGGGCGCAATCGAATTCTTCGCGAATTGCGCAAGCAGGGAACCGCGCCGGGCCATGAGCGGGTACGCCGCAGCCTGCAGCGCCAGAAGCCTCGCCCGGTGTACCGGTGGCCGTACCGAGTGACGACCGATTCGAATCACACCCTGCGCGATGGTGCCCAACCTGCTGGATCGGCGGTTTGGTGGCTGGCCGGTGAATCGTGCATGGGTTGGCGATATCACGTATGGTACACCCAGCCAGCGTAGCCCGCCCGTACGGGGGTGAAGCTGCTTGAGCATGTCTGGAATGCAAGACCCGGCGGAGTTGATGTTGCGGTACCGGGGCATGCCCTTCCTCTGCTGCGAGAGGAAGTGAGCCGAAGCGGCGGTGACTTGCTGACACTGGCAAGGTGACGGAGTTCGTGGGAAACGGGGCTTGCGGCGAAGCGGTTACGCCAAGATGAGCCTCTAGGCTGGGCATGGGACGGTTGAGGAACACGAACCTGTTTGAACGCCCGTCGCTCATGATATTAAGGATCCAAGCCCAGCGCGGGTTCGACCTGGCATGCCGGGCAAGAATGGCACGCTTGATGCATGGTTTTTTGGTTGGGCAAAAAATGGACTTTTCAGCATGCGACACATCGCTCTCAGCCTGCGGGTACGCCTGATCCTTCTCGTCCTGATCGCCGTGATACCGGCGTTCGCGCTCATCAGCTACACGACGATAAGCCAACGCCGACAGGCGGTCACTGAGTCGAAGCGCAATGCGCAGGGCTTGATTCGTCTGACCGTCGAGGAACAGGACCAGCTCATCGCCGCAACGCGCCAGCTGCTGATGAGCCTCGCGCAGCTGCCCGCTGTACGTTCCGCCGGTAGCGGCGGCGAGTGCGGCCGAACCCTCGCGCGGCTGCTCGCTGCCTACCCATACTATACGAACTTCGGAGTGGCTGCTGCCGACGGGCGCGTCGACTGCAGTGCGCGCCCCATGCGACAGCCTGTGCGCATCAATGATCGCGGTTACTTCCGCCGGGCCATGCGGGTGCGCGACTTCGCCGTGGGGGACTACCAGACCGGCCGCATCACCGGCCTGCCCGCGATCAACTTCGGCTATCCGCTGTTGGGGCCCGGCGGACGCGTGCAGGGTGTCGTATTCGCCGGACTCAATCTCTCCTGGATCAAGAAACTCCTGTCGGGCAGTGGCCTTCCCAGCGGATCGATCCTTGCGGTGATTGACGGCCGCGGGACAATACTCGCGCACCGGCCCGACCGCATCCCCCTAGTCGGGAAATCAATGGTGACGCCGGCCTATGTCAGCGCCCTGTCGGCCGGCTCCCAGGACCACTTCGCGAAAATCGCGGACCCCGATGGGGTGACTCGGCTCTACCTGTTTGCGCCGCTACACCGCGGACCTTCCGGCACCGTCTATGTGAGTGTCGGTATCCCCGAAGCGGCGGTCCTTGCGGCGGCGCGACGGGATTTTGCGCGCGATCTCATTCTCTTCGCGCTCGTCGCCGCGCTCGCCCTCGTCGGTGCGTGGGTCGGCGGTGAGGTGCTGGTGCTGCGTCGCGTGCAGGCACTCGCCAACGCCGCGCGGCGTCTTGGCAAGGGCGATTTCGGCACCCGCACGGGCCTTCCGCACGGCCAGGAGGAACTCGGTGAACTCGCCCGCGGTTTTGACGACATGGCTGCGGCGCTGGAGCGGGTCAATCGCGCCCTCAAAGTTCTCAGCGCCGGCAACCGCGTCGTGGTGCGTGCCGCAGACGAAGAGATGCTGCTCGCGCAGATGTGCCGGATTATCGTCGAGGTCGGCGGCTACCGCCTCGCCTGGTCCGGTTATGCGGAACAGACGGAGCAATGCACTGTACGTGCTGTGGCGCAAGCGGGTTTTGAGGGCGGCCTCAAGGCACTCTCCGAGACCCTGGGCGCCATCACTTGGCACGACGCGGATCGCGGACACGGCCCGGCCGGCACGGCCATCCGCACGGCCAAGCCCTATGTGACACGGCAGCTTGCGACCGAGCCTGGATTTGCGCCCTGGCGGGAGGAAGCGAGTCGGCGCGGCTACGCCGCGTGCGCGGCCTTCCCGCTGCCAGTACAGGATCGCGTCATCGGCGTGCTCGCCATCTATGCCGCCGAGAACGACGCGTTCGACGCCCAGGAACTCAGCCTTCTCGCCGAAATGGCGGAAGACCTCGCGTTCGGAATGGGTGTCTTGCGCACGCGCGCCGCGCACGACGCGGCCCATGAAACCATCCGTCGCATGGCCCACTATGACCGGCTCACCGGACTGCCGAGCCATGCCTATCTCGAGGACTTCCTGCAGCACCTGATCACTGAGGCGCCGGAACAGCCGCTCGCCTTGTTGCTGCTTGACATCGACCGGCTGAGCGAGATCAACGCTGCACTGGGATTCGACCAAGGAGACCGGCTCATCAGGAACTTCGGGATGCGCCTTGCCGACCATTGCCGGGGAGACGAAGTAGTCGCGCGCATGCGCGGGGATGAGTTCGCCGTGCTACTACCGGGCGGCGATGTGGCGCACGCGATGCGCGCGGCACAGGAACTTATCGGCGTGCTGGCGCCGCCGTTCGAGGTGGGCGACTTGCATCTCGACATTACCGCCACGGTCGGCATTGCCCTCTACCCGCAACACGGCGCCGACGCCGTACGACTCGTGCGCCATGCCGATCTCGCCATGCACCAGGGGAAAGAGACGGGCACGCATTACACCGTCTACGCGCCGAATTCCGACGAAGAAAGCCCGCGCCGGCTCGCCTTGGCGAGTGCGTTGCGTCAGGCGATCGATAAGGACGAGCTTGTGCTCCACTACCAGCCCAAGGTCGATCTCGGCAGCGGGCAGGTCTGCGGTGCCGAAGCGCTGGTGCGCTGGCTCCACCCGCAAGAGGGCCTGATCCCCCCGGACAGTTTCATTCCGCTTGCCGAGCACACGGGCCTCATCAAACCCATGACCGACTGGGTGCTTGCCGCCGCATTGCGCCAGCTGTCCATTTGGCGCCAGGCCGGACCCCACTTGCCGATAGCCGTCAACCTGTCCGTGCGCAACCTGCGTGACCCCGACCTGATCGAGCGGATCGCAGGGCTGCTGCGGGCTTGGAGCATTGAGTCCGGCAAGCTTGAGGTAGAAATCACCGAAAGCGCCATGATGGATGATCCGAAGCGGGCGCTCGAGGCGCTCGTTCGGCTGCGCGACTTGGGGATCCGGCTTTTCATCGACGATTTCGGCACGGGACATTCCTCGCTCGCCTACCTCAAGCGCCTGCCGGTCGACGCGGTGAAGATCGACAAGTCGTTCGTAAGCGACATGCTGTCCAACACCGATTCCGAGGCGATCGTCCGCTCCACCATCACGCTGGCGCACGACATCGGCCTCAAGGTGGTTGCCGAGGGGATCGAGGACCAGGCGACCTGGGAACGGCTTGTCGCACTCGGTTGCGACACGGGTCAAGGCTATTTCATCAGCGAGCCGCTGGAATGCCCGCAGTTCGAGACGTGGCTCGACGTGTGGCCGGGCGCACGCAAGACAGAAAAGAGCCCAAGCCACGCCCGCCGAAAGACCGCGCGCAGCCCCGGTCGCCGTGGCGACTGAGTGCGAAGATGCGCTTGCTGGGTGCTCGCCAGAGCAGCGGCGAAAGAGAGCTGGCGCCATCGACAAGATGGTCCTTGTTCACCGCCGGGTCCATCGCGCCATGCTGAGAATACGATTTTCCCTATATCTGCGGCCGCGATACTATCCAGTACCACCCGAGATGCCTGCTGTGTGGGCGTCACAAATAGCACGAAGGGGCCTATGCCGTCATTGCACGTTAACGTCGAAGAAGCGGGATGGGTTTCCGCCGTTCCATTTTATGGGGCGGGGGCTCTTTATCAAGGCAATGTCGGACCCCTTGATCGAGGCAAGCGAGCGCCGGGACAGGGGCAGGTCCATCAGAACCTTTACCCGGTTGCGCTCACGCGCGATGGTGGTGGCCTTTTTGGTTGGGGTAATCTCTGCGAGATAGCGCTGGAGCGCGTCGGACAGCGGTGTGCCCTCGGCCTCGGCACGCGATACGAACACGCCTCGGCTAATCTCGTGCTCGATGCCTGCCTCCCAGGCCTGCGCCGCAGCCTTAGTTGTCGAATGTGCGGATCTGTGCGGGGTACCCTCTCCGGCGGATGTGCGCCTGCCAGACGCGCTTGCCGTTCGGGCCTTTGCGTGGAATGAACGAAGCCATGATGCGCCCCCGTCGGTGGTTATCCGAGGGGCGCTCCGTTCGGTTTTGCGACCGGATTGCAGCCAATAGCGAATGAGGAGAATTAGAGCACTTCTGAATATCAGATAAGTCATTATTTTTGGTGCCCGAGGCCGGAATCGAACCGGCATGGAGGTTGCCCTCCGAGGGATTTTAAGTCCCTTGCGTCTACCAATTCCGCCACTCAGGCTTGGCTGCTTCCTTAAATGAACAGAGCTCAACACATCCGCCCCAGGCCCACACCCGACAGCCTGGTCGCTGACATTTGCCTGAACTCATCGATGGCAGAGCCAGGCATAACCAGCTAAGAATAATGGCACGCTATGGCGCCTGGTCCGCGCGGCGATATATTACTCTTACGCTGTCCGGAGCAACATCCGGACACTGTGCAGCCCGCAAGATTCACGGACCGGTACGCTCACCCATTGCCGGAAATGTCACCAACATTCAATCACCGGCCTGCCGAACTGGTACCCCTGACCCCAGTCGACTCCGAGCTGCTGCAACAGGGCAGCCGCGTCGGCATCCTCGATTCCTTCCGCAATGGTGGTCAGTCCGAGATCCCTGGCCATCGATGCGATTCCGCGTACCATGGAGGCAGTGCGGCCGTCCCTGGTGACACGCTTCACGAAACGCTGC